>RFTJ01000003.1 GCA_009923495.1 Actinomycetota bacterium | reverse complement strand
GCGCCCTGGCTGAGCCTCGTGCTGGGAAGCAATGAAAACCTGAACACCATCAAGTGGCATTCCATCGAAAACACAACCACCACAAGTTTCACTCATGCCGTAAGAGACAGAAATCCTAATTCCGAGTTTCCTTAGTTTGTCAAGCAGTGGTTGTGGTGTAGCTGCAGCGCCGCTGAGAACTAGGTCATAAGACTGCAAAGCTTCAATTCCAATTGCTCCCGAATCAACCAGGCGGGCGATTTGAGTTGGAACCAGACTAATCATCAACGGCCTACCGTCGGTTTTTGAACTTCGAATTGCACTCTGAGTGGTGGCCCAAAAAGTTGCTGCATTAAATTGCATAGCGCCACCAATCGATGGATCAACTACTACGGGATTGTTGTTGTAGTGGGAACGCACTAACACCATCAATCCTGCGATTCGGTGAATTGGCATGGCAAGTACCCAGCGAGCATCAGAACCAAATCGAGCACCAAATGCGTTTGCCGAAGCTTGGAGTGCTGAACGAGACAGTAAGGTGCCGCGCGGAGTTCCCGTAGATCCCGAAGTCGAACAAACCAAAGCAATGTCTGATGTTTCTATCGGAAAACTTGGGTCGTCAGCGCGAATTATGGCCCTGATGGTATCCGCTTGTTCAGTACTTGGAATCGGGGCAATTGCTGGGCCGGTGCCTGAAAGTGCCCGTGTCAGCGGCCGAGTGATCGTTGTAAGTCCGCTCGATCCAGGAGGAATCAGCACAGATTCCAGTGTGGAATAGCTAGGGCTATTGCTGAATGTGTCAGAAGTTGTCATTGAGACTAGCCTAGAGCGAGAAGCAACTAAAAAAATTCAAGGTATGCCATGGATACTCGCAACAAATACCCATTACCACCGATTGCACCACCAGATAGTCCTGCATTGGTCAATCCAGCACACTCATCTACGAAACCTGCCTGTGACTGGGAAAACATCGGTGAATACTCGGACATCAAATTAGAAGCCTCCACTGGATCTGATGCAGGTATTGCAAAAATCACAATCAATCGTCCGGGCAAGCGAAATGCTTTCCGACCCCAGACAGTAACTGAGTTAATTCACGCTTTTGAAATTGTTCGTGATGACCCAAAAATTGGCGTCGTGATTTTAACTGGCCAAGGCGACTTGGCTTTCTGCAGCGGTGGCGACCAAAGCATCCGTGGCGACGATGGCTACATCGGAGACGATGCGGTAGCCCAAGCGGGTGTAGGGCGACTTAATGTCCTGGATTTGCAGATTGCAATTCGCCGAATTCCAAAGCCCGTAATCGCGATGGTGGCCGGCTATGCAATTGGTGGCGGACATGTTTTACATGTCGTTTGTGATCTATCAATTGCAGCTAGCAATGCCCGCTTTGGTCAGACTGGACCAAAAGTTGGATCGTTCGATGGTGGCTACGGCTCTGGATTGTTAGCTAAACACATCGGCCAAAAGCGTTCGCGTGAAGTTTGGTACTTGTGTCGACAGTACGGAGCTGAGCAAGCCTACGACTGGGGACTAGTTAATCAGGTAGTCCCAGTCGAAGATCTGGAACTGGAAACCATCAAGTGGTGTCGCGAAATTTTAGATATGTCCCCACTTGCACTTCGGATGTTGAAGGCAAGTCACAACGCGGTTGATGATGGTTTAGCCGGGGTGCAACAACTTGCTGGCGATGCCACACTTTTGTTTTACATGACCGAAGAAGCACAAGAAGGCCGCAACGCCTACAAAGAAAAGCGCAAACCAGATTTCGATCGTTTTCCAAAACGTCCTTGATATTTAGGTTCAGTAAGTGTCCATTGAGTCCTTAGCCAACGATGCCGTGGCTTTTTCCGTGCCCCTAAGTATCCAGTTTCGTTCACTTCAGAATCGACAAGGCGCTCTTATCAAGGGACCGAATGGTTGGGGCGAGTTCGCACCGTTTCTGGATTATGACGATGAGATTGCTGGCCGATGGCTAGCTGGCGCACTCGAGCTAGCTTTTGGTACGCTACCCAAGCTCCAGCGAACCGAAGTTCCAGTTAATGCAATCATCCCGGCAACTGATGAGATGACCGCATATGAGCTGGTTGAAAAAGCTGTTAAGCGCAGCGGAATTTCGACAATAAAAGTTAAGGTTGCCCAAGCGGGTCAAAACCTGGCAGATGACATTGCTCGGGTTCGAGCAGTTCGAAGTGCACTTTCCGCGAACCAAATCGCCAATGGAAAAATTCGGCTCGATGTAAACGGCGCTTGGACTACCGATCAGGCAATTCATGATCTGCGACTACTTGTCGATGCTGCGAACGGATTGGAATATGTGGAGCAACCATGTACCACCCTTGCTGAGTTAACCGAATTACGCAAAGTGATTGATATTCCAATTGCAATTGACGAAGGCTTACGGCTTTCCAGCGACCTTGATTTGTTGGCGATTCGAGATGCAGCAGATTTGATCATCGTAAAGTCTTTACCGCTAGGTGGGGTAGTGCAGAGCCTTCGGTTGATCGACCGAATTGATTTACCGGTGGTCGTAAGTGGAAGTATGGATACCTCTGTTGGCTTAGCTAGTTCACTGTTTTTGGCCGGCAGCGCTACTGAACTTTACGGCGCTTGCGGTGTGGGTACCGGTACGCTTCTTGCTCTTGATTTAGTGCACATTACAGAGTTGCCCGAGAATGGAGCTATGTCCGTAGTCCGCACGCCACCTGAACCTGATTGTTTGGCGGTCGCGCACGCATTGACAAGCGAGGAAACCAGAGAAGTCTGGCGTGAGCGAATAGTCCGAGCCTGGTATGCCAGCGCCCAACATCTAGTAGCGCCAGAAGTTAAACATGCGGTTCTGTCATGTTAGATAAATCAACAGCAACGGCACGAGCAGTTGTACAAAAATTATTGGCAAGTGGCGTAGAACATGCCGTGCTCGCGCCAGGCTCACGTAGCGCACCACTAGCAATTGCGTTATTACAGGCAGAGAATGCTGGTTTAATCAAGGTGCACGTTCGGATCGATGAGCGAGATGCTGGGTTTCTAGCTTTAGGCTTGGCTAAAGTTACCAAAAACTTAGTTCCAGTTTTGGTCACATCTGGAAGCGCAGTTGCGAATCTACTTCCTGCAATAGTTGAAGCATTTCAGTCTGGTATTCCAATTGTGGTTCTCAGTGCAGATCGACCGATTTCTGCTCGAGGAAAAAGCGCTCCACAAACAATTGATCAATCTAATATTTTTGGCTCGTATGTAAAAGCTAACTATGACACTTCTAGCGCCGATTTCTCTGAGAGTCGGTTTCAAGAGATTCTTGACTTAGCCCAGGCAGTACATAACGGTCCAGTTCAGCTAAATCTGCAATTTGAATTACCGCTAGTTCCAAGTGGTGACAACTTGGAGTGGACACCATCTGCTGTGGTCAAAGCCAAACCTGCTGCACCGGTTGTTCAGCGAGAACAAATCCAATTGCCAAGTCGTGGCCTGATCATTGCCGGGGACATTTCCGATTCCGGTGCAGTGGCGCAAGTCGCCGGATTATCCGAGCAACTAGGTTGGCCAATTATCCACGAGCCATCCGCAAATCTTCATGCTTCGAAAAATGCGATAGCGCACGGCGTTCTGTTAGTTGCATCAGGCCAATTGCCTAAACCCGACTGCATAATCACAGTTGGCACAGTCGGCTTATCGCGCCCGATACTGCACTTACTGGGTCAAGTTCCAGAGCACATCGCAATTCATCTTGCAGGTAACGGTCCAGACACTCCCGATCCAGTGCAAACTGTGAGTCGAGTCTTAGCTGCAATTCCAAGTGCGGACAACACTGTAGATTCGGGATGGTTGGCGACCTGGCAAAAAGCAGATTCATTAGCACATCAAATCATTGCGAATCAGTTGTCGGCACAGACACTTACGGGACCAGCGGCGGCCAGCCGAATTTGGCATGTGGCAGAAGATCAAGACCAACTTATGGTTGCTGCGTCCTGGCCAGTGCGGCACATTGAAAGCTATGCGAAGGCTCGATCAGGTTTACGCGTTTTTGGTAATCGCGGTGCAAATGGCATTGATGGTCTAATCTCCACAGCTTGGGGTCTTGCTCTGGGTGGAAGTGGGCGCACTTACTTGTTGATTGGTGATGTTGCGTTCTTACATAACATTGGTGCACTCGCAGTTCCAATGGGCAGCGACGAACCAAACTTAACTATTGTCGTGCTTGATAACGATGGTGGTGGAATCTTTAGCCAACTCGAACAAGGGGGGAGCGACTATTCACGTTATTTCGAGAAAGCATTCGCAACCCCGCACGGCAAAGACCTTTGGCAGATTGCTGAGAGTTTTGGTTTTGCCAGTTCTCGGGTGACAACTCAACTGGAATTAGATGGCGCGATCACGCGTACGAAAAATATTCCGGGTGTGCACATAATTGTTTGTTTAACTGGAAATCGCAACTTGGAAAATTACCTGATAACAAAAATTCAGGCTGAGATTACCGCTGCTCTTGCAACTTCTGCGTAGCTAGGAAATCTGTCGTAAAGTCAGCCTTGTCTGCGCAATTTGGCAGACTTGACGAAGGGACAATTATGACAAAGCAAGAAAAAGCAACGATTACCATCAAGGCCAACGGTTCGCTACAGGTTCGTGGTGCAACTATCGTCGGTGCCGACGGGGTGGTTATCAGCAACGAAGAAGCAGTCTTTCTGTGCCGTTGTGGTCATTCAGAAAATAAACCATTTTGTGATGGTGCTCATCGAGCAGCTGGCTTTACTGACTCAGGTTGTTACCCTACTGAGCAAAGATCCCAAGAGTAATCAGAAACTGCAAACTTACGCACGATTGTCCCACTCGCGGTGTACCGTGGTAGCACCACAATAGAACTGAGAATCCTGTGACTAAATCGATGCGTGTTGAAGTAATCCAATCAGATGGTGCGCAGTTGCCACCACGAGTTTCCTATTCGCAGTTAGCAAAATTTAATCAGTGTGGACTGCGCTATTACTTCAGCTATTTAGGCGGTTGGAGCGAACCACAGACTTCAGCACTTGTAGGTGGTTCAATTGCGCATGAAGTTATTGAGCATCTATATCGCTTGCCAAGTGAAGAGCGAACTGTAGAGAAAGCTCTTGAGTTACTTCGTGAGCATGGACCGCGGTTACTGCGCCTACCAGACTATGCAAAATTTGCGAATGACAATTCGATGAAAGCAAGCGTAAAGGAAGCAATCGAGAATCTCTTCGCGCTAGAAAGCCCAGCCGAATTAGTGGTTCAACCTGAGCACCTTGAAATGGAGCTCGAAGTTGACATAAATGGTGTCAAGTTTTTTGGCAAGGTCGACCGATTCACCGTAGATGGGGTTAATCGAGTCACCGACTATAAGACTGGAAAGAACCCAGGACGCTTTATGGATGACAAGTTAAAGCAACCTTATTTATATGCCTTGGCTTTCAAAATTCAACATGATATCGACATCGACCAAGTCGAACTGATTTTTCTTAACGCAAAGCACATTGAAAACCGTCCAGTAGATTTCACTATCGCTGAGCAAATGGGTGAATCTCTAGCAAAAATGCGTGGTGAAAGTGAAACAGCATTGGCTGCTAGTGCCTGGGAAGCTCGAACTGGAAAATTATGTGAATACTGTCCTTTCGAGGCAGCTTGTCCCGCAGTTCGTGCTGATGCTGCTAAACCAGGAACAATCGAGAGCGATAACGCTTTGATCAAACTCGGTTTAACTCGGCGCGAGAAAGCAAGTGGCTTAGGTTAAATCCAGGTAGCCCAACGGTAAACTTTGGCTATGCGTAACTCCAGATATCGATACTCTCGCTTGGTCATGATTTTTGGTGCAATTACATTCGGCATCAATTCTCTTTGGCTCCTGATCTCACCAAAAGGTTTCGCTGAGTTCATCGCTCTGGAATCAAGCGAGACTAATGAGTGGGCATTTCGCATGCTTGGCGTGATTTTGGTAGCGCTTTCAGTTCACATGTCGGCAACTTCACGACAGGTACCAGATGAACCTTTTCGTCGGGCGGCGATCGTAATGGTTGCAGTCTCACTCAGTTTGGCTTACTTGACATACGTTGCTCCAGGTGAATTAACCAAAGGCAGATTACTTTTTGTGATTATTGGAACACTTTTTGCAATTCTGTATGTAATTACGCTGCCTATTAAGAGCATCGGAATCTTGGAAGAAGAAAAATAATTATTGAGTCAGGGCATCCCGCATTGCACTGAATTTTGCATTTGATTCCGCAACTTCCAATACGCCAGTTGAGCCAGAGACAATTCCACAGCCAGCGAACAGGCGGAGAGTTTTCTGCTCCCGATCTTCGATGTTTGCGCACCGAAGTGCGATTCCCAATTCGCCATCACCATTGGTAGTAATCCAGCCGACGGGACCAGCATATCGATTTCTTGACATGCCCTCTAACTCAGTAATCAAGGCACTTGCCCGCTCGGTTGGCGTGCCACAGACGGCAGCCGTTGGATGCAAGGAGGCTGCCAAAACCAGCGCCGACACATTATCCGCAAGTTGGCCGGTGATGTCAGTGGCTAAGTGCTGCACATTTGCCAATTGCAAGATGAAAGGTTCTGTTGGAACGGTTAAATCAGTGCAGTGAGGTGCCAGAGCTGCTTGAACGGACTGAACTGCGTACTCGTGCTCAGCTTGATCTTTATCTGAATCTAAAAGAGAAGCCGCTAATGCATCATCTCGGTGCAGATTAGAGCTCCGCCTGACTGTTCCTGCCAAGATTCGGCTAGTCACACTTTCACCTGCGCGCCTGACTAACAGCTCTGGAGTGGCGCCCACTAGGCCATCAACAGCAAAAGTCCAACAGTCTGGAAACCGGTTATTGAGTCGAACTAACAGCTCCCCAACATCAAGTGAGCGGCTCAAATTCGCAAAGATGTCTCGGGCCAATACAACTTTGTCCAGTTCGCCACGATTAATCCGAACAACGGCTTTATCCACATTTGCTTGCCAATTAGAAACTGGAATAGAGCCCTCGTGCCAGGTAACAGTCCCTATGTCTCTCTCGCGTTTTTGTGCGTTCTGAATTTGCGACAGCGCTTGATCAACCAGGTACTCAATCTCGTTTTTTGGTGCAATTACCGTAAGAGCTGATTTTCCTGCGCTATTTCGAACAATTACCTCAGGTACGACAAGTACTGACTGCCCAGGTTCACTAGCGAAAGCAAAGGAGGCAAATGCGATTGCCGAGTCACCGAAACTTTGCTCGCACCAGGTACTCCACCACTTTTGGGCTCGACTAAAGCGTTCTGGACCATCGAATTCAACTCGGTCAATACATCCCCAGCCCACGGCGCCATCCTGGTTACCAGGCTCACCTTGAACCCAAGCAAGACCGCCATCGGCAGGAAGCAGTTGTAATAGATTTTGGATATGTGGGATGTCAATAGTTCTGACGTGCAGACCAGAATCGGGGACAAGCGCCAAAGTTGTCATAGCCATCTAAGCGTAAACGCAACTTTCATTCTTAGCATCAGCACGGTTACTGCCAAGTTATTAGCAAGGGCAAATTAGTGACAGACTAGAGCCATGTCCCGAGCGCACCTAAATAAAGACCCCAACGAAGTTGCAGCGATGTTTGACGCGGTGGCAAAAAAATATGATGTCACCAATGACCTACTGTCACTAGGTCAAACTCGAAGTTGGCGTAAGGCAGTTGTCGCTGCGGTGGACCCTAAACCCGGCCAAAAGATTCTAGATTTGGCGGCTGGAACTGGAACTAGTACTCAACCCTTTTATGCGGCAGGTGCTGACCCGATCGCCTGTGATTTTAGTCAGGGCATGATTGAAGTTGGCCAACAAAGGTTTCCAAATCTGACTTTTGTCCAAGGTGATGCCCTAGCCTTACCTTTCCCAGATAACACTTTTGATGCCACAACAATTTCTTTCGGCCTGCGAAATGTTAATGATGTTAATCTTGCGCTACGCGAGATGTACCGAGTGACCAAACCAGGTGGTCGCTTGGTAATTTGCGAATTTAGTCAACCTACTTGGTCAGCGCTTAGAACGGTATACCTCGAATATCTGATGAAGGCATTGCCCGCTGTTGCAACCAAAGTCTCAAGTAATCCAGATGCCTATGTTTACCTTGCCGAATCCATTAGAGCTTGGCCAAATCAGCAGAAACTTAGTGAACAAATCCTGAGTGCAGGGTGGAGTAACTGCCAGTGGCGGAATTTAACCGGTGGGATTGTGGCGCTGCATAGAGCAACGAAACCAGAATCTACCCAGGTGGCCTAAGTGACACTCCAGGGTGCATTGGTGCAGGTTCGCTCAGTTCGGTAAACTGAAAACCGACCTAGTGAAAAATTTCACAAATGCACAAAGTTGTGCCTTTGTTAAAAATTTCCATCTCGAACTGGCTGTGACTAACAACAGTGAAGTCGTGCGTGAATTAAACGCGAAAGTGGGTGCTATCAAGTGGGCCAAGGTGCTGTTTACTTACCCATATTCTTCTTAGGTCTATTAGCTTTCGGCTTCGCGGCATTCTCAGTTGCTGTTGCAACTATCACGGGACCAAAGCGCTACAACCGAGCAAAAGTTGAAGCATACGAATGTGGAATTCAACCAACACCTCAACCAGAGGGTGGCGGTCGCTTTCCTGTTAAGTATTACTTGACAGCAATGTTGTTCATTATTTTCGACATTGAGATCGTTTTCTTGTATCCGTGGGCAGTGGCTGCCGACAAACTTGGCCTCTTTGGGTTAGCTGAGATGATTACTTTTATTCTTACTGTCCTAGCTGCTTATGCATTTGTTTGGCGTCGCGGTGGACTCGAGTGGGACTAGTTAGAGGAATTCCTGATGGGCGTTGAAGAGAAATTACCAAGTGGCGTACTTTTAACCACAGTTGAGGGACTAGCTGGTTATGCGCGTAAAAACTCACTCTGGCCAGCTACTTTTGGTTTAGCTTGCTGTGCCATTGAGATGATGGCCTCAGGTGCAGGTCGTTATGACTTGGCCAGATTTGGCATGGAGGTGTTTCGCGCATCTCCGCGCCAAGCAGATCTGATGATTGTGGCGGGGCGGGTTAGCCAAAAAATGGCGCCCGTAGTGCGACAAATTTATGATCAAATGGCAGCGCCAAAGTGGGTCCTAGCTATGGGTGTTTGCGCATCCTCCGGTGGCATGTTCAACAATTATGCAATTGTCCAAGGCGTCGATCACATCGTTCCCGTCGATATTTATCTACCAGGCTGTCCTCCCCGCCCTGAGATGTTGATCGATGCCCTTTTGAAATTACACGATCAGATTTCTGATACCAAGTTGGGCTCAAATCGCAAACGCCAGCTAGCAGATCTTGAAGCAGAAGCATTGCAGGCAACTCCAACTTCAGACCAGATTGGGTTAATGCGATGAGCGATGATGTAGTTAAAGCTGGTAAGCCGCTGCTGCAGGTAACTACCGTTCGCGAAGGCATGTTTGGCGCAAGTGGATCTGGTGATACTTCAGGCTTCGGTGGTCTAGTCTCAGTTGTTCCGGTACCAGCACCATGTGTACCGCCATTCGGGAGTTACTTTGACATTATTCATGCCGAATTAGTTGCCGCCCTGCCGCAATTCGGAACTTCGTTCGAAAAAGCAATCGCCAAAGTTGTGATTGCCAATGACGAAATGACGCTCTATGTTCACCCCACCCAATTAGTAGCGGTAGCACAAACTTTGCGTGACGAACCAGGGCTGCGATTCGAGTTGTGTCTTGGTGTCAGTGGTGTTCATTACCCGCATCAAACAGGCGCTGAATTGCATGCTGTCTACCACTTGCGCTCTATTACGCATAATCGCCGACTTCGTCTTGAAGTAGTTGCCTCTGATTCCCATCCTCACATCCCGTCAATCGTTTCGGTTTATCCAACAAACGACTGGCACGAGCGAGAAACTTTTGACTTCTTTGGGATTGTGTTTGACGGACACCCGCACTTAACTCGAATCCAAATGCCGGACGATTGGCAGGGTCACCCACAACGCAAAGATTACCCATTAGGTGGAATCCCAGTTGAGTACAAAGGTGCAACTGTGCCGGCTCCAGATCAGCGGAGGTCCTACAACTAATGACTGACACATATGCAGATTCTTACGAAACCACTGAAGGTCGGGTATTCACCGTAACTGGTCAGGACTGGGACACCATCACCGGAAATGCAGCTGGTGAAGCTGAGCGCATAGTGGTCAACATGGGTCCGCAACATCCATCAACACACGGTGTACTGCGACTCATCCTAGAAATTGAAGGGGAGACGGTAACCGAAGCACGCTGCGGAATCGGTTACTTACACACGGGAATTGAAAAGAACATGGAGTTCCGTCATTGGACTCAAGGTGTAACTTTTGTCACGCGTATGGATTATCTGAGCCCGTTCTTCAATGAGACTGCTTATTGTTTGGCGGTCGAAAAGTTACTCGGGATAACAGATCAAATTCCAGATCGGGCAAATGTCATTCGAGTAATGATGATGGAGTTAAACCGCATTTCTTCGCATCTTGTTGCTCTGGCAACGGGCGGCATGGAATTAGGTGCCTTGACTGCAATGATTTTCGGCTTCCGGGAACGCGAATCAATTCTTGACTTGTTTGAACTGGTGACCGGACTTCGAATGAACAGTGCTTACATTAGGCCAGGCGGTGTTGCGCAAGATTTACCGGCGGGGGCAGAAGAAAAAATTCGTGAAACAATTAAAGCTCTTCCGCGCCGAATGAAGGATACAGCTGACATGCTGGTCGACAATTCAATCTGGCTTGGTCGCACATCCGGAATCGGCATCCTCGATCTTGCCGGCTGCATGTCGTTAGGTGTCACTGGGCCAGTCTTGCGTGCCACTGGTTTGCCAGCAGACCTTCGAAAGACAGATCCGTATTGCGGATATGAGAATTACGAATTTGAGGTAATTACGAAAGACACTTCAGATGCCTATGGCCGGTTCTTGATTCGGTTAGAAGAGATGGAGCAGTCACTCAACATCGTTGAACAATGTTTGGATAGGTTACAGCCAGGACCAGTCATGGTTGAGGACAAAAAAATCGCATGGCCCGCACAGTTATCGATCGGTAGTGACGGTCAAGGTAATTCACTTGATCACATCCGCCACATCATGGGCGAGAGTATGGAAGCCTTAATCCACCACTTCAAACTTGTTACTGAAGGCTTTAATGTTCCAGCTGGACAGGCTTACGCAGCGGTTGAGTCACCACGTGGCGAACTTGGTGTACACGTAGTTTCGGATGGTGGAACTCGGCCGTATCGGGTGCACTATCGCGATCCGTCATTCACCAACTTACAGGCGACGGCAGCGATGTGTGAAGGGTCGCAGATTGCCGATGTGATTGCTGCTGTTGCTTCAATCGACCCGGTCATGGGGGGAGTGGACCGCTAAATGTCTCTTTCAGAACTGACTCGTAGCAGAGCTCGTGAAATCATTGCTCGTTACCCTCATGCTCGTTCGGCACTTCTGCCAATGTTGCATTTGGTGCAAGCTGAAGAAGGTTATGTAAGTGCAGATGGAATCGCACTGTGCGCCGAGGAGCTTGCTCTTACCACCGCAGAAGTATCAGCAGTGGCAACTTTTTACACGATGTATCACAAGAAACCAGTAGGCGAGTACCACATTGGTGTTTGTATTAATCCTGGCTGTGGCATTTTGGGTGGCGACGAAATTTGGAACAAACTCTGTCAGCGCCTCGGAATTGGCAATGATGAGGTAACGGAGGACGGAAAGATTTCCCTTGAGCGCATTGAATGTCAGGCTGCTTGTACTCATGCTCCGGTTATGACTGCAAACTGGGAATTCTTAGACAATATGACACCAGAGACCGCAGTTGATGTAGTTGAGAAACTTCGCACTGGCCAAGAAGTGCTAAGCACTCGTGGTCCCAAAATTCCAACTTTCAAGGAAAACGAACTGCTCCTGGCTGGTTTCGATGATGGTCTCACGAACGAAGGTGTTCAAGCAGACGAATTGATGTTGGCTGGCTTAAAGCGCGCTAAAGAACTTGGCCAAAGTGCGCCGGAGGTAAAGCCATGACATTGACTCCTGTTCTTTCAGCGCATTGGGACGAACCAGATTCCTACACAATTTCTGGTTACATGCGCCATGGTGGCTACACGGCATTCAAGAAAGCACTTGCCACCGATCCGGATGCGATCATTTCTTTAGTAAAGGATTCGGGACTTCGCGGTCGTGGTGGTGCAGGATTCCCAACTGGTTTGAAATGGAGTTTTGTTCCGCAGAACGACGGGAAGCCGCACTACTTAGTTATTAACGCGGACGAATCTGAGCCAGGTGCGTGCAAAGACATTCCATTAATGATGGCAAACCCACATTCACTCATTGAAGGCATCATCATTTCGGCGTTTGCCATTAGAGCAAATCATGCATTCATCTACATACGTGGCGAAGTGCCACATGTATTTCGTCGAGTTAACGCAGCTATTCGCGAAGCGTACATTGCAGGCTACTTGGGCAAGAACATCATGGGATCTGGTTTTGACTTAGATGTTGTGTTGCACGCAGGAGCAGGTGCGTACATTTGCGGTGAAGAAACAGCATTACTTGATTCACTCGAAGGTCGACGAGGACAACCCCGACTTAAACCGCCATTTCCAGCAGTTGCGGGTTTGTATGCCTCTCCCTCTTGCGTCAATAATGTCGAGACAATTGCCAACATTCCATACATCTTTAATAACGGTGTTGATTGGTTCAAGTCCTTCGGTACCGAAAAGTCACCTGGCTTCAAACTTTTTGCAGTATCTGGTCACGTGAACCGGCCAGGAATTTATGAGGCACCACTTGGCATCACCATGCGTGAATTACTTGAACATGCTGGCGGAGTGCGCGACGGCAGAAGTGTAAAGTTCTGGCTGCCTGGCGGCTCATCTGTTCCAATGCTTACGCCAGAACATCTTGATCTCCCACTTACTTATGAAGACATTGCAGCAGCTGGTTCAATGCTGGGCACCGGTACGCCAATGATTTTTGATGATACGACTTCAGTAGTCAGAGCCGTTACTGGATGGCTAGCGTTCTACAAGCATGAGTCATGTGGAAAGTGCACACCCTGCCGCGAAGGAACTTACTGGATCAGCGATGTCCTACATCGACTAGAAGAAGGTCAGGGTACAGAAGCAGACCTAGACACTTTGGTTGAGCTGTGTGCGCAAATCGCTGGTCGGTCATTTTGTGCACTAGGTGATGCGGCTGCGACTCCATTCCCCGCTGCGCTCAAGTACTTCCGAGATGAATTTGTTCAGGCAACAATCACACCGGCAAATGAATCTTTTGATCCGATTGCCGCCACTGTTTTCGCAGGAGCCAGTAAATGACCGTCACCACATCCACAGTCACCTGCACCGTAGATGGTGTGACAGTTGAAGTTCCAGCAGGAACTCTAATTATTCGAGTGGCCGAAATGCTTGGCACTGCTATTCCACGCTTTTGCGACCATCCGCTACTTGACGCAGTTGCTGCTTGTCGCATGTGCTTAGTTGAAATTGAAGGTCAACCAAAACCACAACCATCTTGCGCAGTCCCAGTGACTGAAGGCATGGTGATCAAAACTCAGCACACCAGTGAAGTTGCAGCAGCAGCGCAAGCTGGCGTTATGGAGTTCCTGCTAATCAACCATCCACTTGATTGTCCAGTTTGTGACAAGGGTGGCGAATGTCCCTTGCAAAATCAGGCGATGACTAGTGGTCGTGGCGACACTCGCTTCACTGGAGTTAAACGAACCTTTCCCAAGCCAATTAATGTCAGCGCTCAGGTGCTATTAGATCGTGAGCGCTGCGTCTCCTGTGCTCGTTGTACCCGCTTTGCCGATCAGATTGCAGGCGACCCGTTCATTGAATTATTGGAGCGCGGTGCTAAGCAGCAGGTTGGAATTTCGCAAGATCAGCCATTTGATTCGTACTTCTCTGGCAATACAATTCAAATTTGCCCGGTTGGGGCATTAACAAGTGCGAAGTATCGATTCCGCTCACGCCCATTTGATTTGGTCAGCACTCCTACTGCATGCGAACACTGTGCAAGTGGTTGTGCCCTGCGTACTGATGTGCGGCGTGGTCAAGTAATGCGCCGATTAGCCTGGGATGCACCTGAAGTTAACGAAGAATGGAACTGCGATAAAGGTCGCTTTGCCTTTCCATACGCCATACAAGGTCGACTAACATCACCCCTTGTTCGTGATACGGACGGCAACCTAGTTCCAGCCTCATGGCCCGAGGCTATCCGAACCGCCGCCGCTGGCCTGGCACAGACCGGACCTAAAACTGGAGTGTTAACAGGCGGCCGACTAACCCATGAAGATGCAAAGGCTTACGCGGCATTTGCTCGCAATGTTTTAGGCACCGGCGACGTTGACTTCCGCGCACGCGCAGTCAGTGATGAAGAGACGGCATTCTTAGCCAGCTATGTTGCAGGTAAGACCCTTGATGTTACCTATGCCGACCTTGAAGTTGCACCAGCGGTTCTCATGGTTGGCTTTGAACCAGAGGACGAATCGCCAATTGTGTTCTTACGGTTACGCAAGGCAGCTCGGACGAATGGCACAAAGGTTTATTCGATTGCTCCGTATGCGACAGCTGGACTGGGCAAAGTCAATGGAACATTAATTCCGGCCGCTCCACACGCCGAGCCCACAGCAGTAGCAAACAGCGCTAACTTGCTTACCGAACCTGGAAGTATCATCTTGGTCGGTGAACGCGCTGCCACAATTCCAGGCTTGCTCACTGCAGTTGCGCAATTAACTAGTGCAACTGGTGCAAAGCTTGCTTGGATTCCGCGCCGTGCTGGTGATCGCGGGGCATTGGATGCTGGCCTACTTCCAGTTACCGGCCGCAATACCGAAGAGATCATCGACGCAGTAGGTAGCGACATCACTGGCCTTGTAATCGCTGGAGTCGAAGCCCACGATCTAGTTGCAGATTTAGAAGGTGCAATTGAACGCGCTGACTTTGTAGTTTCTCTAGAGACCAGGCATAGCGAAGTTACGGCAATTGCTGATGTCGTTTTCCCTGTGGCTACAGTCATCGAAAAGTCTGGCACATTCCGAAATTGGGAAGGGCGCGATCGGAGCTTCACTGCGGTAGCACCAAAGCAGGGGCTATTAAGCGACGCGGATGTATTGGCAGAAATCGCAACTGCTATGTCTGCGTCTCTAGAACTCACCGAAGATTTCTGGGACACCGCCAACAAGCCGGTGCTTTCCGGCACCGCGGTAGCTGCTCCAGTACTAGAAGATGGGCAGGTTGAGTTAAGTTCTTGGCGCCACCTTCTGGACAACGGCACTTTGCAAGATGGTGAACCATATTTAGCAGCTACATCAAGAGTTGCAGTCATTCGAGTAAGTGCAAATACGGCAACACGACTTGGATTGACCGATGGAGATTATGCAACAGTGGATTGCGCAGGCGTTACTGCGACGGCTCCAGTAATCATCACCAATGAAATGGTTGATGGAGTTGTCTGGTTACCAGCAAACAGTCAAGATGCAACACTAAATCTGCCTTCAGGCTATGTGGTCAGTGTTACTACTGGAGGTAAACCATGAAAAATTTGGTAAATTTTGCCGACCCGATTTCAGGTTTTGGCACGGATCCAATCCTGATTATTCTGCTCAAGGTTGTCGGCATCTTTGTAATCATGGTACTGATGACACTGTTCACGATTTGGGCTGAACGCCGTGTTGTCGGTCGAATGCAGATGCGCATCGGTCCAAACCGGGTCGGCCCATTCGGACTATTGCAGTCCCTAATGGACGGCATAAAACTAGCGCTTAAGGAAGAAATTATTCCTAAAACCGCACATCTGGCGGTTTACTGTATTGCCCCAGTTATTTCAGCTACCACTGCCTTCCTAACTTTTGCTGTGATACCACTTGGTCCATCAGTGTCGATATTCGGGCATGAAACACCTCTGCAACTGACGGACTTCCCAGTCTCAGTTCTTTATGTGCTAGCAATTGCTTCAATCGGAATTTATGGCATTGTTCTTGCTGGCTGGGCATCTGGCTCAACTTATCCGCTACTAGGCGGCTTACGATCTAGCGCTCAAATGATCAGTTACGAAATCGCGATGGGCCTATCGTTTGTCGCGGTATTCCTGTATGCATCTTCAATGTCTACCTCGGTTATCGTCGATAGCCAACAGAATCTTTGGTACTGCGTACTCTTGTTGCCGTCCTTTGCCATTTATACGATTGCCATGGTCGGAGAAACAAACCGAGCCCCATTCGATCTACCGGAAGCGGAAGGTGAATTGGTCGGTGGGTTCCACACCGAATATTCATCACTGAAGTTTGCACTTTTCTTCTTAGCAGAATATGTAAACATGGTTACTGTTTCCGCAATGGCAACCACACTCTTCCTGGGGGGATGGCGTGCTCCGTGGCCGATCTCAATGTGGTCCAGTGCCAATGAAGGTTGGTGGCCATTGCTTTGGTTCTTTGGCAAAATCTTCGCTTTCCTATTTGTCTTCATCTGGTTACGTGGAACGCTTCCACGTATGCGTTATGACCAGTTCATGAAATTTGGCTGGAAAGTTCTGATACCCGTTTCTGTGGTTTGGATTTTGATAGTGGCCAGTGCTCGTGCGCTGCGTAACGCTCAGTACTTGGATACCCGCACCCTACTTTTTGCCGCCAGCGCAATCTTATTTATCGGAATCGCAATCTCATATGTGGTGGAGATTCAGACCAATAAGAAGAAGGAAATACTTGAACAAGAGCAGCGCGAGCGTGAAGCACGCGGCTTTGATCCTTTCGAAGGCGGTTTTCCGGTACCCCCTATGCCTGGTCAGGTAGCTCAACCATCTCGGCTCGAGACACTACAGGTAATGCCGGCAACCGAAACTGCAACAGAAGTGGAAGGTTAATCATGGCAAAACTGCCACAAGTCATTCGTGGCTTTAGTGTTACATTCTTTTCAATGTTCAAGAAAGTTACGACTGAACAGTATCCCGAAGAGCGAGATGTCTATCCGCCAAAGCCTAGATTCCACGGTCGCCATCAGCTAAACCGACATCCCGATGGTTTAGAAAAGTGTGTCGGTTGTGAATTGTGTGCTTGGGCTTGTCCCGCAGATGCCATCTTGGTAGAAGGCGCAGACAATACCGAGCAAGAGCGCTACTCACCGGGCGAGCGATATGGTCGGGTTTATCAAATCAATTACTTGCGTTGCATCCTCTGTGGACTTTGCATTGAAGCATGTCCCACTCGTGCACTAACTATGACGAATGACTATGAATTAGCGGATAACTCTCGTGAAAAGCTCATCTACGAAAAAGCAGATTTATTAGCGCCACTGCTGCCAGGTATGCAGGCCGCGCCACATGACATGGCCGATGGTGCAACCGAACAGGATTACTACCTAGGAAAAGTAACTGGGCTAAACCAACTCAAGGCGGTGACCGAATAATGACCGGCGAAGCCATTGTTTTTTGGATTACTGCCATCCTCTCGGTATTTGGTGCAGTAGGTATGGTCATTTCCCGAAAAGCGGTGCACAGTGCGCTTTGGGTTGCTTTCACCATGATCAACTTGGCAATACTTTATTTCAGTTTGGGCGGCGCATTCTTAGGCACAACCCAAATAGTGGTTTATACCGGGGCAGTAATGATGCTGTTCCTTTTCGTACTCATGATTGTTGGTGTTGATTCTTCAGATTCGCTCATCGAAACAATCAAAGGTCAGCGAATCGTAGGTACAATTTTGGCCCTCGCCTTTGGCGCTTTGCTTACTTCAGCAATTACTTCAACCGGATTCAAAACAGCAACTGGCTTGTCCGAAGTAAATGGAGCAGAAGGCGGAAACATTCAAGCTTTGGCGCAATTGATTTTTGGCCGATACCTTTTAGCTTTCGAAGTAACATCGGCACTGCTAATAACCGCAGCCCTTGGTGCGATGGTCTTGGCACATAACGAGCGGTGGGCGCCGCGTAAAACTCAGGCACAATTGCAGCGTGAACGCACTCTTGGTGGACATCCGACCCCCTTGCCAAGTCCTGGTGTGATGGCACTGAACAACTCGGTGGATACGCCAGCACTTTTGCCTGATGGCTCAATTTCACAAGAGTCACTCCCACGCATTTTTCAGTCAACAGGACAACCTGATCATGATTCGAATAATGAGGTGACGTCATGAATCCGAACAACTATTTAGTGCTCGCGGGCATCCTATTTACCATTGGAGCCTTTGGAGTATTGGTAAGGCGAAATGCAATTATCGTATTCATGAGTGTGGAGCTAATGCTTAACGCAGCCAATCTGGCATTCGTAGCCGCCTCGCACATTACCGGAACGCTCGATGGACAAGCAGCAGCGTTCTTTGTGATGGTGGTAGCTGCTGCCGAAGTTGTAGTCGGCCTGGCCATTATTGTCGTCATTTTCCGTACCCGTCGCTCCGCTTCTATTGACGAAGCAAGTCTGCTGAAGTACTAGGGGAGTATTGATGATTTCTGCACTTATTGGCTTGCCGTTAATTGGGGCAGCCTTGTTGTTACTCGGGGGCCGACGCACAAATGCTTGGGGTCCGTACTTTGCCGTTGCCATGTCTTCATCGGCATTTGTCATAGGTGTGTTCCAATTTTTTACACTTTTGGGAAAGCCTGCCGAAGACCGGCATCTCCAGCAACACCTCTTTGACTGGATTGCAGTTGGAAATTTTCAAGTGCCATTCGGATTGCACTTAGATCAGTTGTCGCTCGTCTTCGTATTACTAATAACTGGCGTAGGTTCACTTATTCACATTTATTCTCTCGGGTACATGGCACACGACGAGAATAAGCGCCGGTTCTTTGGCTACTTAAATCTATTCGTAGCGGCCATGCTGTTATTGGTCTTAGCTGATAATTACCTACTTCTCTACGTTGGTTGGGAAGGCGTTGGTTTGGCTTCCTACTTACTAATTAGTTTTTATCAGCACAAACCATCGGCAGCAGTTGCGGGCAAGAAAGCCTTTGTCGTAAATCGAGTTGGCGATGTCGGTTTATCTATTGCCATCATGTTGATGTTTGTTACCTTCAAAGATGTCACCTTCAAGGGAGTGGCTGAGCATGCCCACCACGCCTCTGGTCACAATTTGACACTCATCGGACTTGCTTTGTTGCTCGCTGCCTGCGGGAAAAGTGCCCAATTCCCATTGCAGTCCTGGCTATTGGATGCGATGGAGGGCCCAACCCCAGTGTCAGCGTTGATTCACGCCGCAACCATGGTCACTGCTGGTGTCTACCTCATCACCCGCGCACACGCCATTTTTGATCTGTCCGAAACAGCGCGCACAGCAGTTGTTGTTATTGGCGCTATCACTTTGCTGCTCGGTGCCTTCATTGGTACGGCAAAGGATGACATTAAGAAAGGGTTGGCGGGTTCAACCATGAGCCAAATCGGCTACATGGTTTTGGCGGCGGGGCTTGGTCCTGTTGGCTATGCCTTTGCAATCTTCCACCTACTAACTCATGGAATGTTTAAAGCTGGCCTATTCCTAGGAGCAGGTTCAGTAATGCATGGCATGAATGACGATGTGAACATGCGTCATTACGGTGCTTTACGCGGGGCGATGAAGATCACTTATGTAACTTTCGGTTTGGGCTTTTTGGCAATCATCGGCATCCCACCTTTTGCCGGTTTCTGGAGTAAAGACGAAATTATTCACGCCGCCTTTTCGCAAAACTTGATTATTGGTCTAGCTACTCTTTTGGGTGCTGGAGTTACAGCGTTCTACATGACTCGCATGATGGCAATGACTTTTTACGGTGAGGCGCGCTGGGAAAAAGATGCTCATCCACACGAGTCATCTCTTGTCATGACGGCGCCAATGATTCTGTTAGCAATTGGTTCAGTATTCGGTGGAATGGCACTGCTCTTCTTGGGAGATATTGAGGTTTGGCTTGAACCAGTTGTTGGTATCGCAGATCCGGCACATGCAATCTCAAATACCGTTTTAATCCCAATCACCTTACTTGTTGTTCTAGCCGGTGCGGGTTACGGCTGGCTGAAATACGCAAAGACGCCCGTTCCTGCAGTAGCGCCAGCCAAGGTTTCCTTGCTCACGCGAGCTGCTCGGGCCGATGCTTACGGGGACGCATTAAATGAAGCAATTTTCATGCGCCCTGGTCAATACCTAACTCGGGCTCTGGTTTGGTTTGATACCAAGGCGGTCGACGGCACGGTTGGCGGGCTTGGTGCTGCTGTTGGCGGACTATCAGCTCGACTGCGTAGATCACAAAACGGCTTAGCTCGGTCCTATGCCCTAACCATGGTTGGAGGCGCTGCTTTGCTTGCCCTCGTTCTACTCTTAGTGAGGCTTTAGTTATGTTGACTGCACTCATGCTCACTCCACTTGTTGGAGCGGTGGCGGTTCTGGCACTACCAGCAACGCGCGCTCTACTGGCAAAGCAAATTGCGTTAGCCGTCTCACTGATTACCACATTCGGCGCGGTGTACTTTGGGGTTTCAATGGATCCGTCCGCAACGGGTCTGCAGTTTAAAGAAAGCCATGAATGGATTCCAACGTTTAGTATCAACTGGGCGCTGGGTATTGATGGCGTAGCTGCAGTACTTATCGTGATGGCCACCATTTTGGTGCCACTGGTAATCATTGCTAGCTGGAACGATGTCGAACGCATTGGTCGCGGCAGCGTGAAAGGCTATTTCGGCCTAATTCTAATTCTGGAAACTTTCATGATTGGCGTGTTCGCCGCTACGGATCTATTCCTGTTCTATGTCTTCTTTGAAGCTATGCTGATTCCGGTTTACTTCCTGATTGGCAGGTTTGGTGGCCCACAACGTGCTTATGCAGCAATGAAATTCTTGCTCTACTCCCTCGTGGGTGGCTTGTTCATGCTGGCTTCGTTAATTGGGCTTTATATTGTTTCGGCACGAACTTCTCCATTCGGACCAAGTTTTGATTTTGAGACTTTAGCTAGCCTCCAGATTGATCCAGCGACGCAGAAGATGCTGTTCCTTGGCTTTTTCTTTGCGTTTGCGGTTAAAGCGCCAATGGTTCCATTTCACACCTGGCTGCCAGACGCGGCTGCTGAATCAACACCTGGTACTGCAACTTTGCTAGTGGGCGTGCTAGATAAGGTTGGCACCTTCGGCATGTTGCACTTTTTGTTACCAATCTTCCCAGATGCCAGCAGGTTTTACGCGCCAGTTATTATTACCCTAGCCGTGATTAGCATCTTCTATGGCGCGTTGTTAGCCATCGGACAAAATGACATGATGCGACTAGTCGCATTCTCATCCATCTCTCACTTTGGCTTCATTGTGCTTGGCATTTTTGTCTTCACAGCACAGGGACTTTCGGGTTCAACCTTCTACATGGTCAACCACGGGTTTTCGACTGGTGCGCTCTTCTTAGTAGTCGGTTTTCTAGCCAGCCGCAGGGGATCAAGCTTGATTTCAGATTTCGGTGGGGTAACAAAAACTGCCCCAGTTCTAGCCGGTGTATTCCTACTTGCTGGTCTGTCTTCGTTGGCCCTGCCAGGAATGTCAAGCTTTGTTTCGGAATTCCTAGTGCTACTAGGTACATTTAGCGCCTATCAATGGGTTGCGGTCATCGCAACCACCGGCATCGTGTTAGCTGCTTTCTACATTTTGTGGATGTATCAGCGCGTGATTACTGGAGAGCCATCTCAAGAAGTTACCGAAACAGTAACGGAAATTTCAAAGCGTGAATTACTGGCGATTGTGCCAATCATCGCCATCATTATTGGTCTTGGAGTATATCCGCAGGCTGCCCTACGCATAATCAATCCAGCGATCAATCAAGTGCAACAGGTGATGAAAATCCAAGCTGATACTTCTAGCCTTGGAGGTGAAGGATAGTGACCCCATCAGTCGAATATGGCGCTCTTGCTCCAATTGTCATTCTGCTTTTTGCAGGCGTAATTTCAACGTTGCTTGAAGCATTCGTTCCACGGACTGCTCGTCGTACCGTGCAGCTATTTCTGGTATTTGGCTCACTTGCCTTGGCGCTGTTTTACACAATTCTGAATTCCTTCTTCAGAATTGCAGTTGATGGCCAAAGCACCCAACTCAATGGCTTACGTCAACTAGCTTCAGCTGGTTCGGTTGCTGTCGATGGCCCCGGACTTTTCCTACAAATGACCATTCTGTTAGTTGCTCTAGTCGGTGCGCTGTTGATTGCCGAACGCAGGATTGATCCGCAAGGTGATGCCTTTGCACCGCGAGCCTCGGCACTACCCGGCAGTGAAGATGAACGCCAATTCACCAATCAGGGTTGGCTACAAACAGAAATTTGGCCACTATTTTTATTCGCGGTTGGTGGGATGTTGTTATTTCCTGTTTCCAACGATTTATTAACCATGTTTGTCGCATTAGAAGTCCTCTCATTGCCGCTTTATTTGCTGGCAAGTATGGCGCGTCGCCGTCGACTCCTGAGCCAAGAAGCAGCTTTGAAGTACTTCGTACTCGGTGCATTCTCTAGTGCGTTCTTCTTATTTGGTGCCGCCCTAATATATGCAGCAACGGGGACTATGACTTTCGGTGAGATTTTTACCGCGTTAGGTAATTCAGCCCATGACGGCGTGGTCCTTACGGGCATCGGACTAATTGCAGTGGGCTTACTCTTTAAAGTAGGTGCGGCGCCATTTCATCAGTGGACTCCTGATGCTTATCAGGGCGCGCCAACTCCAATTGTGGCCTTTATGGCGGCGGCAACGAAAGTGGCAGCTTTTGGCGCATTACTTCGACTGTTCTACGTAGCCTTTGGCACCTTGCGTTGGGATTGGCGACCAATGATGTGGGCAATCGCTATTGTTTCAATGTTGCTTGGTTCACTTCTCGCGGTAACTCAAACTGACATCAAACGCATGCTGGCTTATTCATCGGTAGCTCATTCGGGCTTCTTGTTATTAGGTGTGATTTCAACTTCGCGGGCCGGTATTGGTACGACATTGTTCTACTTGTTGGCTTACGCATTTACAACACTAGGAGCTTTTGCGATAGTTTCGCTGGTCCGTGATCCAGCAGGTGAAGCCACCCATCTTTCGAATTGGGCCGGACTAGGCAAAAAGTCGCCCGTAGTGGCAAGTATTTTCACACTGTTTTTACTTTCGCTCGCCGGCATCCCATTAACCAGTGGATTCACCGCTAAATTCGCAATTTTTAGTTCAGCAGTAGGTGGTGGAGCAACCGCATTGGTGATTATTGGCGTTATCTCAAGTGCTATTGCAGCCTTCTTCTATGCTCGGGTGATTGTCTTGATGTTTTTCTCGGAAGCTCCGGATAATGATGTTGCAGTTGTCGTGCCAAGTATCCTTACCAAGACTGCTGTTGCGACCAGCGTAGTAGTCACTTTATTGCTGGGCATTTTGCCCGAGCAAGTATTAGAAATTGCAGCCCGCTCGGGTCTGTTTGTCCGTTAGGAACTGGCTTTAGCCGACGATTTTAAGTGACCCTATTGCCCACCAAACTTGCCAAGCTGGAAAAAGATGTCTCAGCTCGGCTCCTTTCGGTTGAAGAAATGTTGCGCGAGGAAATATCGAGTGAGTATGAGCTCGCGGATATAACGGCTCGACACCTAGTAGAGGCAGGTGGAAAACGATTTAGGCCATTGCTCGTTCTGCTTGCTGCCCAATTCGGTAACCCTGATGCTCCTGGTGTTGTCCCATCTGCCGTTGTTGTTGAGCTAACTCATCTAGCGACGTTGTATCACGATGATGTGATGGACGAGGCACAGGTTCGCCGAGGAGCACCATCGGCAAACAGTCGTTGGGGTAATACCGTAGCGATTCTCAGTGGAGATTTTCTATTTGCCAGGTCATCTAAAATTCTGGCCGACTTAGGGCCCGAAGCAGTTCGGGTGCAAGCACAAACATTCGAGCGCCTAGTGATCGGGCAATTGCGAGAAAGTGTCGGACCGCAACCAGGTGAAGATCCCGTCGAACATCATCTCGGCGTCCTTGCCGACAAAACCGGCTCGCTCATCGCCGCTGCTGGGCGTTATGGCGCAATGATGAGTGGCGTTGATCCTAAAATCACTGATGCAATAGCTCAATTCGGGGAATGTGTCGGCGTCGTATTTCAACTAAGTGACGATTTACTGGACCTCGAATCCGAAGTTTCTGGCAAAACACCTGGCACAGACTTACGTGAAGGCATCAAAACTTTGCCAGCCTTGTTAGCGCTTCAAGATCCAGAAACTACTGACGAGTTGCGAGATTTACTGTCCAGGCCATTGCCGATTGAGTCGGAGCACGAACTTGCTTTGAGGCTGCTTCGCGCACATCCTGCGATGGGGCAAGCCCGTACTGTTTTACTCGATTGGGCCGATAAGGCTAAAAAGCAGCTTGCCACCCTGCCAGATGTGCCAGCCAGAGCCGCATTCAAAGTCCTCGTGGACAGTGTTATTGAGCGAAAATCCTAGAATTTACAAGGCTTTTTAACCTTAGTAAAGATTTGGTGAAGAATTAGCAAAATTGGCCATTTGGGCTTGTCTCCCAAGGCATAGTCGGGCAGAGTTAGCGATAAGAAACCAGCCAAGGAGCAGGTATGCGTAAGCTCACCAAATTAGTAATTGCCAGTTTTGCATTTTCGTCTTTGATTTTCGCAAGCGTCGGCCCAGTAGTAGCTGATCAAACAAACAAGCCTGGAACTTCAATTTCGGTGAAATCCGGCGAGAAAGCCTCAAAGAATAAGTCCACCAAAGCTAAGAAAGCAAAAAAGACCAAGAAAGCTAAAAAGGCAAAAAAGGCTGCCAAGCTTGGCAAAGCAAAAAAAATAGCCAGCAATAAAAAGCGCGTCGCTAATTTCGCGCCGGCTGTCGAGCCAACTCCAGCAGAGTCGCCATTTTGTGATTCAAGTGTTGATTATTGTGAACCAGAGATTTTCCCAACTCCAATTGTTGACCCAACATGCGATCCAATGATTGATAAATTGTGCCAAGAGATTGTGGACCCAACATGCGATCCAGTAGTTGATGAATGGTGTCAAATCTTTGTTGATCCCGAGCCAACTGATGAACCAACCATTGACCCGACACCAACAGAAGAACCAACCCCAGACGAGACCTCGCCGGCGATTGAGGCGTGGCAAATTTACAACGACACCATTACCAAGGCTGTCGAGGATTACTATGCGGTCGTAAATGCTGCTCAGGCTGAATATGAAGCACAGACTGCCGATGCTCGGGCTACTCGGGATGCTGCGGTTGCGTCGGCAACCACTTTTGCTGAGGTACTAACTGCAGTCCAGAACTATCGACTAACTACCGCCGATGCAACTGCTAAGTTACGAACTCTCTATGAGGATGCCGGAGAGGCACTTAACCTAATC
Source organism: Actinomycetota bacterium (assembly GCA_009923495.1). NCBI lineage: Bacteria > Bacillati > Actinomycetota > Actinomycetota bacterium. Next base: position 104,703 of record RFTJ01000003.1, on the reverse strand, counting down.
CAGAAGAAGGCCTACGAGCAGTATGTGGCAGATGGCGGTCCAATCTGGGTAACCTGCAGAGACTACCCACAGCCTGAGCCGAGTGAGTCAAATGACAATCAGTCAAAGCATAAAGAAGGCAAGAAGAAGCACAAACGGCGTTAATTTAGAAAAATTCTTTAACTGGGACTCGAGATCGACTCTTGAGTCCCAGTTTCTTTTGCGCGACTATTTTTGGGTGTGACCAACCGCGAGTTTTAAACATCGCCTAAAGTCGTAGTGTGGTTAACCCAAAAGAGGGCTCAATTCAAATTACCGAGTTGGGACTTGCCTGCTGTGCCGTTGAGGCATCGGCAATAGATTTACTAGACGAGGCCACAGCACAATTTTGTGCGAATGACTTGGCTAAATTAGCAAAGCATATTCTGGTTATTGCTGGAACGGTAACCCAAGCTTTGGTACCTACTGTTCTAGCTCAGTACGAGCAGTTAGCAGAACCTAAAGTCGTTGTCGCATTTGGCGCTTGTGCCATCAGCGGCGGACCTTACTGGGATTCATACAGCGTTGTGCCGGGAACCGACAAACTGATCCCAGTCGACATCATGGTGCCTGGGTGTCCGCCAGCACCAGAAGATTTAGCTCGAGCATTGAACTTAGCAATCAGCAAGGCCACAAATGAGTAGTTTTACCGAAGAAATACGTCGAGAAGTTCGGGGAGCGGACATTTGGATTTGGCTTTCCCCAGAAAACTGGCTGGCTGGAGCAAGTACGCTAAATTCGCAAGGCTTCAAGCGTGCTGAATGGTTAACCGCAACACACCTCGACCAGAGTCAATTCTTAGTTGTACTGTGTGTAGCCAATGAGACAAGCACTGAAAAATATTTTTTACTAACTGAAGTTAAATCAGAAATCGCTTCCCTTAGTTCTATTTACCCAAATTTAGATTTCCACGAGCGAGAAGTTAGACAACTACTTGGCCTGAGCTTCTCTGGGCTGACCAATAATACGCCTGCAATCAACTTTGAATTTTCGGGCTACCCACTTCGCCGAGATTTTGCTTTACAACCCAGAGTTACCCAAGAGTGGCCAGGGCAAGTAGATCCCGAAAAAACGACTAAACGTCGCCTTCCCCCAGGAGTGAATCAGGACTGGGTTTCATGACCGGACCGCACGAATCAATTGCCCTACATCCACAAAGTTGTACTGCTTGCATGCTTTGTGTCCGTGAATGTCCAGACTGGTGCATTGAAATCGAGGCACATTCAGAGCAAGACCCTGATGCTGCGCAATACAGCAATGCTCGTCGACCAGCCATGAAGAATGTTTTGGATTCATTCACAATTGATTTCAGTCAATGTATGTGGTGCGGAATTTGTATCAATGTTTGCCCTTTTGACGCCTTACATTGGTCGGCCCAGCCTCTGAACCCAAATGAAGATCGCACTGGACTTGCCTATCCGATTGAACGCTTGGTCGAAAACCTGCCATTAGCTAGAAGGGCTGATGGAACCATCGCTCCGCAGATTGATGAGCCACCAAGCGGTCGGCGGAAAAAATAGCGTTAGCGGTAGTTCGTGAACTGAACGGCGAAATCTAGGTCGGCACCCTTTAGCAAAGCCTGAACTTCCTGCAGGTCATCTCGACTTTTACTAGTGACGCGCAATTCGTCGCCCATAATCTGAGTCTTTACGCTTTTTGGACCTTCGTCACGAATCAGCTTGCTAATTTTCTTGGCCTGCTCTTGGCTTATGCCTGCAAGAAAGTCGCCATTAATTTTGTACTCTTTGCCCGAAAGTCTTGGGTCAGTGGCTTTTAAGGATTTGAGACTAACACCACGCTTGACTAGCTTGTCTCGCAGAACTTCAAGTGCTGCCTTAACTTTCTCTTCCGTAGTAGAGGAAATTTCCAGCGAGAGTTCACCTTTCCAGTCGATGGTGGTATCGGTCCCTTTAAAATCAAAGCGCGTAGCCAGTTCTTTTTGCGCTTGATTTAGTGCGTTATCAGCCTCTTGCCGATCGACTTTGCTTACAATGTCAAAGCTGGAGTCAGCCATTTTTACCTCACTAGTAACTAAGTGTCAGGTGCCAGAATACCGATGAATGCCGGGGCGATTGGCAGAAAGGGTGCAGAAGTCGGTATTCTCGTGGAGTTGCCAATTTTGGCAGCGTGGCAGGTTGCCCGAGCGGCCAATGGGAGCGGACTGTAAATCCGTCGCGTAAGCTTCAGTGGTTCAAATCCACTACCTGCCACCAAGGCGAACAAGTGCTAGCCACTGCTGCACTCAGCATAGTTTTGTCGGGTACGCTCAAAGGGATGTTAAGTTTCCACCAAAGCCAACCGCTGCTGGCTCTACTGAAAATTCTAGGTCTGGCGATTTCCATGCCGACCCGAGTTTGTCTTGCGCTAAGTTTAACTTTTAGTGGCATCGGGTCACTAGCGCCAGCATCCGCGGCCGTCCCGTCTATTGTGATCAACGAAGTAGATTGTCATGGCAATGACTGGATTGAGCTGCTTAACAAATCTAATAATTCAGTCGACATTTCAAATTGGCTGCTCACGGACAAAAAGTTATCCGTAACAAATCCAGTACATATTTATCGATTTCCAGATGGCACGCTTTTGTCCGCAGGAGCGCGCTTAGTTGTTCAGCAAACTGGAGTTGGCAACTTGCAACTACCATTTGGCATTAGCTGTGCCAAAGGTGGAATTGTCCGACTGGGTCAGCCGATATCGCCAACTTCAATGATTCTTGTAGATTCAATTTTGGTTCCAATTACGCCTGCAGGAGCATCTTTTGGTCGAATCCCGGATGCAACTGGCGCAGCGCAATTTACCGTTCCCACCAAAGGTAAGAAAAATCAATCTGCGTTACCGAAATTCTTAGCTCCAAAATCCGTTGTCTGTAAAGCGGGCAGAGTCTGCAGGATTAAATTGCACACTCTGAATGTTAAGCAGTTCACCATTCTGACCAAGAGTACTGGAGCAACAATTACCAAAGCGGGTGTCTTGGTAATTCCTGCTCGCAAACTAAAGTCGGTGAGTTATTTGGTCAACATTGCAAATAGTTACGGTAGCCTAACAGTCAAACTTCGAATTACTACCAAGTAATTAACTGAGGAAGTTGCTGGCAATGAACTTTCGGGTATGCACTCGTGGTCGTTCGGATGCGACTAAATCTAAGCCAACGCAGTATTTACTGAAACTAACTGGTCGATGCCCTGCCTGAATCAAACTCCGAACCGTAACTGCATTCCGTTTCATCGACTTTACTTCGACTAGTACCAAGTCAGGTTGAAGTTGAAATTGCTCCTGGCCCATGACAATTTTCAAGTTACTATCTAATGTTATTCGCTCTGCTTGATTTTTATACACCAAAGTTGACCGAGAGTAAGTGTTAATTGCACTGCAGGTTAAAGATGAAACTGTCTGTGCGAGCCTTGAAGTTGGAAGAAATTCAGTAAGTACATCTTCGACAAATAGCACTTCTTGCGCACCATAATTTGACGAGTCTTCTAATGCAATTTTCCTTGACTGCAGATTTCCCTGTCGAAGTTTGACTTCTAGTCGCGAATGTCCTGAATCAAGGTAACGGCGAAATCTGATCTTTGCTCTTCGTTGCTTGCCCTGGGCATGGTCTAAATAACAGTCAAAGTGTGGGTTATCAAAGTAATCCGTTTGGTAAGCAAAGTCAGTTGAACCAGTTATTTCCAAAATGGCAAAATCCTCAGTTTTGTCGACAAAAAAATCCTGCAGTTGCCGGGTTGTTAATAAAAATTTTCGATCGAATCTTCGTTGGCCAAGCCAACTTTGGTCAATAGACTCCAGAGTCGTCGGCTGAAAATCTAGTGCGGCTTCGACTAGAACACTCATTTGGTTGTCCGATACGTGACCTGCAATGTCATCGTATCTTGTAAAACATTCATGACCTTTACTTTGCAACTTATGACGGGAGCATTCAAAATCTCACCGACATGCTGCTTTAATTCGTCATGGTCGACAATGACCTGATCAATTGTTAGATCTAAGGTGTCTGTGCGATTTCTAAAGAATTTGGATTCAACCAAAGTCATAACAATCACCAGCATGCCAACAAGTAATGACGGCAGAGCCAATGATGATAGGTCTATCGCACAAATCAGGGCGATTGACAAGGATATGAAAAAGTAGGCGATTTGTTCGTGAGTGTATTCAAAGCTGCGTAAGCGGATAATCGAAAGTACGCCGAATAGCGCAAAACCAACCGCCGTGGAAAGCGGGCTAAAGGATAGAACTGTCAGAACAGAAAATAAGCCAATGTTGCACGCGAGATAAACTAAGACCAAATCGCCTCGACGATTAACTCGATAAAAGAGACCGAAAAGCAGATAGGAAATTGTGATTAGGTCTAAAGCTATTCGGGGAACTATCAGATTGAGATTTGGATCGCTTGATACAGACAATTGATGGTTCCTTAGCCAAATCGGTTTATCCACTGACTTTATTGCATTTTGTGCCTAAAAGTAAGGGTCACATGCGGTTAGACCAAATTGTTATCTGACAATCTACATGAAGAGAATTTGGCTAATAGGGCCAAATTCTTTGCCTCAATTTCGCAAGAACTATGGGTATTCGGTACGCTATCTGAGCGTAAACATTGCCCCCTTGGCACAGTGGTAGCGCACTTCCTTGGTAAGGAAGAGGTCGTCAGTTCGATTCTGACAGGGGGCTCGAAAGTACGTGAGAAATCGCGGACTTACGCCGGGGTAGCTCAGCCTGGTAGAGCAAGCGGCTCATAATCGCTGTGTCGCCGGTTCAAGTCCGGCCCTCGGTACCAAAAGAAGAAGTGATTTAACACCCGTTAAGTCAGCAACGGAAAGGCACGAAAGTGGCTCGTAACGATATTCGTCCAAAAATCACATTGGCTTGCGAAGATTGCAAAGATCGCAATTACATTTCACGTAAGAACCGTCGCAATGATCCTGACCGGCTCGAAATCAAGAAGCATTGCCCTAAGTGCAACAAGCACACGGTTCACAAAGAAACTCGCTAATTTCTCACGCGAAGAGGTGTAGCCCGTGGGCATGAACCACGAGATGATTGGTCACGCGTACCCTGCGTCTGAACCATACCTTGTCACAGTTGCAAAAATCCAGGCGTTCGCAGACGCAATTGGTGACAATAATCCGATCTATCGCGACGAAGAATATGCAAAGTCATTGGGACACACATCAGTTTGTGCACCACCAACTTTTCCAATAGTGGCAACAATGTCAGCAATGGAGAAATCTTTTCACGATCCCGCACTGAACATGGACTACTCGAGAATCGTTCACAGTGATCAGCGTTTTGAGTACCGCAGACCTATACGGGTAGGTGACGAATTAGTCGTCGTAACAGTAATTGAAGAAATTAAGGCATTAGGGACAAACGACATCGCAACTTTTCGTACTGAGGTCACATCGAAAGGTGAACCAGTGGTAACTGGCTGGAGCAAACTAGTGGTTCGCGGTGCGGATTCATGAGCGACTTTTCAAATTTGGAAATCGGATCAGAGCTGCCAGTAATCCAAAAGCAATTCACTCGGTCGCAGCTAGTTGCCTACGCACTTGCCTCAGGCGATATGAATCCGATCCATCAGGATGAGGGCATCGCTAAGTCCGTTGGCTTACCAGACGTTATCGCGCACGGTATGTTGACGATGGGATGTGCAATCCAAGTAGTAACCGATTGGATTGGCGATCCAACTGCTGTCTTGGATTATTCAGTTCGAATGACCCGGCCAGTTGTGGTTCCGGCCGGTGAAGTTGGAGTACCTGTTACATTCAGTGGGAAAATCGGGGCTATTAATGGCGACGGAACCATTCGGGTTGATTTGTCGGCAGTTTTTGCCGATCAAACAGTGCTCGGTCAGGCCAAGGCCGTTGTCCGCCTGCCACAATAGTAAGCACCATGACCTCTCTGGCTGAATTAACAACTTTGCGAATTGGTGGCACCCCCAAATCGCTTACAATCGCTACCTCGGAATCGCAGATTATTGACGCTGTTCAATCGGCTGATGACCAAAACCAAGACTTGCTAATCATGGGATGCGGCAGCAATCTGGTCGTCTCAGATGACTTTGCTGGCGACGTTCTAATGATTGCAACTAAAGGGATTGAAAATGATGCCAGTGCCTGTGCCGGAGCGTGGGTTACCGTTCAAGCAGGTGAGAATTGGGATGACTTTGTTTCCTTGGCAGTCAGCTCTGGTTGGTGTGGTATTGAGTCTCTTTCTGGAATTCCGGGCACAGTAGGCGCTACGCCGATTCAGAATGTCGGTGCTTACGGCCAGCAGGTAAGTGACACAATTGCACAGGTTCGCGCGTACAATCGAAAACAAAAATCAGTACAGACTCTTTTTGTAAAAAATTGCCAGTTTGACTATCGAGATTCAATATTTAAAAACCACCAGAGCGATTGGGTTATTTTAAGTGTGGTCTTCCAATTACCACTGGGCACACTAAGTCAACCGATTGCTTATCAAGAGTTAGCCGATGAATTGTCGGTGCAACTAGGTGAACGCGCGCCATTGAATCAGGTTCGCGATGCAGTTCTAAAACTTCGAAGTAAAAAGGGCATGGTGCTAGTAGCCGATGATTTCGATACTTGGAGCACAGGCTCTTACTTCACCAACCCAGTTGTTGAAATTGCGCCAGCTGGTGCGCCTGTTTGGCCAGCTCCGAATGGCAAATTCAAAGTCAGTGCAGCGTGGTTAATCGAACAGTCTGGACTTGGCAAAGGATTCGGACTAAATCAGCGGGTAACGATCTCAACTAAACATTCACTGGCCATCACAAATCGGGGCAATGGAACAAGTTCTGATGTTTTTGAGCTCGCAGATTACATTCAGTCCCAAGTTGTGTCCAAGTTTGGCATCCAGTTAGAGATTGAACCACGAGTAGTTCGGTAACTGGATGCGAATCTATTTTGCAATCGATGAATCGCTGCTTTGCCAACTGGCAGATGAATCTCGAATATCGCTAGAGCGTGTTCAAGGCCTCTTAGTTTTTGCCCAAACTGCTGGCTGGTTAAGCGCTCAAGCAGAGCAAGACCCTGAAGTATTGGCTGATCAGATTCTGCACGAAACAGCAAGCGCCCAGAATCAGGCCCGCTTTGTTCTCGTGGCCGAAGTTTCTGATTCTGTAGTCTCAGCTGTGCCTAACAGTCCCGGTCAGGTTTGCCTTGCTGCAGACATCAGTCTGCGCCAAATCGCAGCTATTTTTGTCGCTGACGCTTCGGGCGAGTTGTCCTGGTACGGGCCAACGGAACTCCAAACAGTGTTGGATTTGACGGATTAACGCCAATTTCTGGCACTCAAATTGACCGAGTGCCAATTCCCTTTTAGATTTGGATTAGCACCCGAGACCTTCGAGTGCTAATTCAAGGAACTATCAAGCAAATAGGAGAGGCCGTGTCGGTCAACATTAAGCCACTTGAGGATCGCATCCTCGTACAGTCACTGGAAGCCGAGCAAACCACCGCTTCAGGGTTGGTTATCCCAGATACTGCAAAAGAGAAGCCACAAGAGGGAACCGTAATCGCAGTAGGTCCAGGTCGTTTTGACGAATCTGGCAACTCCCGAATCCCACTAGATGTCAAGGTAGGCGACGTCGTTATCTACTCAAAGTACGGCGGCACCGAAGTTAAGTACGCCGGCAGTGAGTACTTGCTACTCAACGCTCGCGACATCTTGGCAATTGTGGAGAAGTAATCAATGCCAAAAATTGTTGAATTCGACGAGGAAGCTCGCCGGGCACTCGAGCGGGGCGTTAATGCCCTAGCCGATGCAGTTAAAGTAACGCTTGGCCCGCGTGGCCGAAATGTGGTTATCAGTAAGTCTTGGGGCTCACCACTAATCACAAATGACGGCGTGACTATTGCCAAAGAAATCGAACTTGAAGATTCTTACGAAAACCTGGGTGCACAACTGGCCAAGGAAGTTGCTACCAAAACCAACGACGTTGCTGGCGATGGAACTACAACCGCAACTGTTCTGGCGCAGGCATTCGTTCGAGAAGGCCTAAAGGTAGTTGCTGCTGGTGGGGCACCGCGCGATCTCAAGGCCGGGATTGATGCTGCGGTGGCTGCAGTCCACGATGAGCTCTTGAAAATCGCTCGGCCAGTTGCTGGCAAAGAAGAGATTTCCCAAGTTGCAGCAATCAGCAGCCAGGACAACATCATCGGCGAGTTAATCGCAGATGCCTTCGACAAGGTTGGCAAAGACGGAGTGATTTCAGTTGAAGAGTCAAGTGCGACTGCGACTGAATTAGAGTTCACAGAAGGTATGCAGTTCGACAAGGGCTATATCTCGCCATACTTTGTGACCGATGCCGACCGCATGGAAGCTGTTTTAGAAAACCCATACATCTTGCTTTCGCAGAATAAAATTTCAAGCGTTTCTGAACTCTTACCAATTTTGGAAAAGATTGCCCAATCAGGTAAGCCGCTGATGATTATTGCCGAAGATGTTGACGGTGAAGCATTGTCCACTTTGGTCGTAAACCGAATCCGCGGTACTTTCCCATCGGTTGCGGTAAAAGCGCCAGCTTTCGGTGACCGACGCAAGGCAATCCTAGAAGACATCGCCATTCTCACCGGTGCCACAGTTGTCTCTCCCGAAGTTGGCCTAAAACTAGATCAGGTTGGCATTGAAGTGCTGGGTACTGCTCGCCGAGTGGTCGTTTCCAAAGACAACACCACAATCGTTGATGGCGGTGGAGATAGTTCAGTAGTTGCTGATCGCGTTGCCCAAATTCGACGTGAATCAGAAAACACTGACTCCGATTGGGATAAGGAAAAACTACAGGAGCGGCTCGCCAAACTTTCGGGTGGCGTTTGTGTCATAAAAGTAGGTGCGCACACTGAAGTAGAGCTTAAAGAAAAGAAACTTCGAATCGAAGATGCGGTATCAGCAACTCGCGCTGCTATTGAAGAGGGGATAGTTTCAGGTGGCGGCACGGCGCTGGTACATGCAGTCAATGTTTTAGCTGGTGACCTAGGTTTAACTGGCGATCAAGCAACTGGTGTTCAAATTGTCCGCAAGGGTGCGGTAGAGCCACTTCGGTGGATTGCCGAGAACGCTGGCTTTGAGGGATATGTCGTGACAGCTAAAGTGGCGGAACTCGGAATCGGTCAGGGACTGAACGCAGCAACTGGCGAATACGGTGATCTAATTGCAATGGGTGTTATCGACCCAGTCAAGGTGACGCGAAGTGCGCTGGAGAATGCGGCCTCAATAGCTGGCATGTTGCTAACTACCGAAGCACTTGTTGTCGAAAAGAAAGAAACAGAGGATTCAGCAGACCATGGTCATGGTCACAAACATCACGGACACTCACATTAATTAATAAGAAAAGCCCCCCGATGTAATCGGGGGGCTTTTTTAGGTTACGAATTAAAGATTTAGCTAATTTTTACGGTGCGATCAAGGCGACGATAAAGAATTTCGCGCTCTTCCTCGCTTAGCCCACCCCAGACGCCATACGGTTCACGCACATTAAGAGCGTGTTCTAGGCACTGTCGAGCAACCGGACAGGCGGCACAAACCGCTTTTGCATTGGCTACGCGACGTTCACGGGCTTGACCGCGTTCGCCATCGGGATGATAAAAGACCGCAGAATCAAGTCCGCGACAAAGGGCGTCTAGTTGCCAGTCCCAAAAATCTGCGTTTGGGCCAGGTAGTCGAGTTAGATCCGCCATTTAGGGGGTCCTATTCATTTGAGTGGTTCCGAGAGTCTCTCAAAGACCAATCTACAAATCGGTTCATAGGTTGGTCAAGCATTTTGCCAAAGTTGTTCACCCGAGTCGGCCAAAAACCCATCAAAACCGCTAAATAATGCGGTTTCGTGTGTTCAGCCTCACAATTGAGAAATGGAAAACCCGCCAAATCCAAGCCCAGAAGCCGGCCTAACTGTGGCAGCTGTGGCAAGACGGATTGGTGTAGCTCCCGATACCTTGCGCACCTGGGATCGACGATACGGGATGGGGCCAAGTCAACACGTGCCAGGCAAACATCGTCGCTACAGCGCAGAGGACATCGCTCGGCTCGAAATTATGCGTCGCTTAGTTATGGATGGCGTGATGCCAGCTGAAGCAGCTCGCGTAGCTAAGAATTCTGATTTAAGTTCCTTGCCAAGAACGGGACCTAGATTGCGCTTAGTCACCGAAGATGAATCTGCTGAGGGAGTTGTTGACCTATATAGTCCAAAGAATGCCTGTCGCGGATTAACACGAGCAGCAGGAATGTTGGATGCCTCGGCATGCCAAGCGCTTATTGCAAAACTGCTTGAAGACAAAGGTGTGCTCTGGACTTGGGACAAAGTTCTAGTGCCAGTGTTGGTGGCATTCGGTGAGCGTTGGGCGAATACCGGTGAAGGTATTGAAATTGAGCACATGCTCTCCGAAGTTGTTGTTAACGAGTTGCAAAGCCTCTCACTGTCAATAGATCAGCCGGTGAATGCTCGTCCAGTCTTGCTTGCGGCAGCACCACACGAACTGCACACATTGCCACTTTATGCAGTCGGCGCAGCCTTGGCCGAGCATCAAATTGCAAGTCGAATTTTGGGTGGCCGAATGCCAGCTGACGCACTTGCCTCAGCTTGTCGTAAATTAGGTCCAAGTGCTGTAGTGATTTGGTCTCAATCCATGGGAACTGCGGACCTAAGTATCTGGCAAGCCATTGACCCACAACGACCAGTTCCATTGAAACTTGCGGTCGGGCCTGGCTGGGGAACCGACCTACCCGGCGATGTAATCAATACCCCAAGTCTGGCGGAAACCTTAATTGCTCTTGCCCAGTCATCTGGACACTAATTTTTTGTCGCCACTGGTGTTCAGGGTAACCTTGAGGCTAAGAATATCGCGAGGTGTAAATGACGCAGGAACTGCCGGAAAAATTTGCAATGCTAGGGCTTACCTTTGACGATGTTTTGTTACTGCCCGATGCTAGCGATGTAGTGCCTAGTGAGGTCAAAACTGCTACTCGGCTCACTCGGGAAATCACGCTACAAATCCCACTGCTTTCTTCAGCGATGGACACTGTAACCGAGGGCAGAATGGCAATTGCCATGGCCCGTCAAGGCGGCTTGGGAATCTTGCATCGCAACCTTTCTGTTGAAGATCAATCGCTGCAAGTAGACATGGTTAAGCGCAGTGAAGCGGGAATGGTTAACGACCCAATCACATGTAGCCCAAATGACACCCTCTTGCATGTTGACCAACTTTGTGGTCGGTATCGAATAAGTGGCGTACCCGTTGTCGACGAAACTGGAGTGCTCGTAGGCATTGTGACAAATCGTGATATGCGATTTGAAGAAGACATGTCGCGCCTCGTTCAAGATGTTATGACACCAATGCCACTAGTCACTGGTAGTCCAGACATCAAAGGCGATGACGCATTAGATCTTTTGCGCAAGAACAAAATTGAGAAACTCCCATTAGTGGATACTGCTGGTCGACTCACAGGTTTGATAACAGTGAAAGATTATGTGAAAAGTGATCGCTATCCACTGGCAACCAAAGATGAATCTGGACGACTTATGGTTGGTGCTGCAGTTGGAGTCGGTGAAGATTCTTACAAGCGAGCGATGGCCTTGGTAGATGCTGGGGTAGACGTGCTGATTGTTGATACCGCACACGGACATCAACGCGCCGTCCTAGAGATGGTCTCACTTTTAAAGCAGGAAACAAGAGTGCAGGTCATTGGTGGAAATGTGGCAACTCGTAGCGGGGCACAAGCCTTAATTGACGCTGGCGCTGACGCCATTAAAGTTGGCGTGGGTCCCGGAAGCATTTGCACAACCCGTGTTGTGGCGGGTGTCGGTGTACCGCAAGTAACCGCAATCTATGAGGCTTCGCTTGCCGCTGGTCCAGCTGGAGTTCCGGTAATCGGTGATGGCGGAGTTCAATATTCAGGCGATATCGCGAAGGCTCTGGTGGCCGGGGCAGATGTAGTCATGATTGGCTCACTGCTTGCTGGTTGTGAAGAAGCGCCTGGCCAATTGGTATTTGTTAACGGAAAGCAGTACAAGTTGTATCGAGGCATGGGCTCACTTGGGGCAATGCAATCTCGAGGTGAAGCAAAGTCCTACAGTAAGGATCGATATTTCCAGGACGATGTGCTTTCTGAAGACAAACTGGTCCCTGAAGGTATCGAAGGTCAGGTTCCATTCCGCGGGCCACTGGCAGCAGTGGCACATCAACTCATCGGTGGCTTGCGGGCATCTATGGGTTATGCAGGGGCTGCAACGGTCACCGAACTGAAAACTAAAGGTCAATTGATTCGCATAACCGCAGCTGGCTTGAAAGAAAGTCATCCACACGATGTGCAATTAACTGCCGAAGCCCCGAATTACCACGTGCGATAGGAGATCCGATGACTGACGTGGAGATTGGTGGACAAAAGCGTGCCCATGTTTCATATTCCTTTGATGACATTTCGTTAGTACCAAGTCGTCGAACTCGCGATACTTCGCTCGTTTCGCTTGCCTGGAAAATTGATGCTTACTCGTTTGATCATCCAGTCATTGCTGCTCCGATGGATTCAGTAGTCTCACCCGAGACAGCATCAGTTTTTGGTGCAAATGGTGGCCTTGCGGTGCTAAATCTTGAAGGCCTGTGGACCCGTTACGAAGATCCAACGAAAGCGCTCAAGGAAATTGCAAAGTTGGAACCAAAAGGCGCAATAGCAAAATTGCAAGAGATTTATGCGGCTCCAATTCAACCAGAACTAATTACGGCCCGAATCAAGCAAATGCGTGAAGCAGGAATAACAGTTGCTGGATCACTAAGTCCACAACGGACTGTGAAATTTGCCAAGACAGTCGTGGATGCTGGAGTAGATATTTTTGTAATTCGTGGCACAACAGTAAGTGCCGAGCATGTTTCAGAAACAGGCGATGCACTTAATCTCAAAGAGTTCATTTACGAATTGGACGTTCCCGTCATCGTAGGTGGATGTGCGACCTACACAACAGCACTCCACCTCATGCGCACCGGGGCAGCCGGGGTGCTAGTTGGCTTTGGCGGCGGTGCGGCACATACGACTGCAGATGTACTGGGCGTTCAAGTGTCTATGGCAAGTGCAGTTGCTGATGTGGCCGCAGCTCGTAGGGACTATCTAGACGAGTCAGGTGGCCGCTATGTTTCGGTAATTGCAGATGGCTCGATTGGCCGCAGTGGTGATTTCGCCAAAGCAATTGCCTTGGGTGCCGATGCTGTGATGTGTGGCTCAGTTTTTGCCCGAGCCACCGATAGCCCAGGAAATGGTAAACACTGGGGTCTGGAAGCGACTCATTCTGACTTGCCACGCGGTGAGCTAGTTGACCTCGGCACTGTCGGCACACTGTCAGAAATTCTCACTGGCCCTTCACAGGTAGCCAATGGCACGATGAATATCCTTGGGGCTTTACGTAAATCGATGGCTACTTGTGGTTACTCCGATCTAAAAGAATTGCAGCGCTGCGAAATTTCGTTAACTGCCAATCATTAAGTGGTCACCGAACCTTCATTTCGTACGTCCAATAGGCTAGAGCAGTGACAGATGCCCGCCCAGTATTGGTAATTGATTTTGGTGCGCAGTATGCCCAATTAATTGCACGGCGAGTTCGAGAAGCCCACATTTTTTCGGAAGTTGTGCCCAGTACCGCCTCTGTTGACCAACTACTAGCAAGAAACCCACAGGCAATTATTTTGTCCGGCGGCCCGTCTAGTGTTTATGAATCTGGGGCGCCTCAAGTCGATCCGAAACTCTTTGAAACAGGCTTACCGATTTTTGGAATCTGCTACGGCTTTCAGGCGATGGCAAAGGCCTTAGGTGGCGAAGTAGCAAAAACCGGCTTATCGGAATTTGGTGCTACCGAACTTGCAGTCACCAGCGCCAATTGCCTACTTTCAGGATTGCCTACAACCCAGAGCGTCTGGATGAGTCATGGTGATTCGGTACAAGTCGCACCAGCGGGCTTCCAAGTAATTGCGAGCACAGCTGGCGCGCCGGTTGCAGCCTTTGAAAACTTGGATCGAAAATTTGCTGGAGTTCAATTTCATCCTGAAGTTGGTCACACCGAATTTGGCCAAGACATAATCAGACAATTCCTTTACGACATTGCTGGACTTGCACCCGAATGGACAACCGCCGGCATTGTTGAAGAACAAGTTGCTCGAATATCGGCTCAAGTCGGCGATGCCCAAGTTATCTGTGGTCTTTCTGGCGGAGTTGACTCTGCCGTTGCAGCAGCGCTCGTGCACAAAGCAGTAGGGGATAACCTAACCTGTGTATTTGTTGATCATGGTTTATTGCGTGCGGGTGAGCGCGAGCAAGTTGAACGAGACTATGTTGCCGCAACTGGAATCAAACTTGTCGTAGTTGATGCGGCAGAAAGATTTCTAAATGAGTTGGCTGGGGTAACCGATCCTGAAGAAAAGCGTAAAACTATAGGTCGACTATTCATCAGAGTATTCGAAGATGCGCAGCGCGATTTAGTTAATCAGGCAGGCGTAGACGGCAAGCCAATTGAATTTCTGGTGCAAGGAACTTTGTATCCAGATGTGGTTGAAAGTGGTGGCGGAACAGGCGCAGCCACTATCAAGAGCCATCACAATGTTGGCGGCCTGCCGGATGACCTTAATTTCAAACTTGTTGAGCCACTTCGCGAATTATTCAAAGACGAAGTTCGAGCTGTGGGCAAAGAACTAGGTTTGCCAACTGAAATGGTTATGCGTCATCCATTCCCTGGCCCAGGCCTAGGCATCCGCATTGTCGGCGCCGTTGATTTCGAACGCCTAGAGATTTTGCGCGCTGCCGATGCAATCGTGCGAGAAGAAGTAACCGCGGCGGGTCTGGATTCCACAATCTGGCAATTCCCTGTCGTGTTACTCGCTGAGGTTAGAAGTGTTGGCGTACAGGGCGATGGTCGAACCTATGGACATCCAATCGTGCTTCGGCCAGTTTCAAGTGAAGATGCTATGACAGCTGATTGGAGTCGATTGCCCTACGAATTACTGGCCAAGATATCTACCCGAATCACAAATGAAGTGCGTGAAGTAAATCGAGTTGTGCTAGACATTACAAGTAAGCCACCGGGCACAATTGAATGGGAGTAATCCAATGGATATCGTTTACAAAATAGCTTGGGCATTGCACATGGTAGGTATCATTGGAATTTTCACTGGCTACTTCATCGAATTGCACAAAGGTACTCGCGGTATCAACCCAGGCATGTTGCACGGCGCAAGTTTGCAGGTGGCAACTGGATTAATCATGGTTGATCTTCGAGCTATGAATCTAATTACAGAAGAAGAGTCATTGAACTACTCCATTGTTTTTGTAAAGTTTGCCATCTCTTTGGGAATATTGGCACTCTGTGTTATGGGCAAGAAAGTAGAAGGCGATAAAACAAAATGGTGGGCAAGCGTTGGCCTATTAACGCTGGTAAACATTTTTATTGCCACAATGGTAAATCGTTAGAGTTTTCCAAACCCCGCAACTGAGTAGATTTTAAGATTGTGACTGGCGACGCATATGCTGTCACCACATATCTCTAGACTGACTATGTGTCAGCCGAGCTTCTAGATGATCTAAATGATCCACAACGCCAAGCAGTTGTGCATGCAGGCTCAGCGCTTCTTGTTGTAGCTGGTGCTGGATCAGGGAAAACTCGGGTGCTCACCCGACGGATTGCCTATCTATTGGCGCAGCGAAATGTCTCGCCTGGCGAGATTCTTGCTATCACTTTTACTAATAAGGCCGCCGGCGAAATGCGCGAGCGCGTGGCACACATTGTTGGACCAGCCGCACGAGCAATGTGGGTTTCTACATTCCACTCAGCATGCGTGCGCATTTTACGGGCTGAAGGTCATCGGCTAGGCCTGCGATCTCAGTTCAGCATTTACGATACGCAAGACAGTTTGCGTTTAATGGCCATTGTGATCAAAGACCTAAACATCGACCCCAAAATGTTTACCCCAAGGTTCATGCTTTCCCAAGTAAGTAATCTGAAGAATGAATTAATTGACTACGAGGATGCTGCTCGTAAAGCTCAAGAACCACTCGATGAAGTTGTCGCTCAGGTCTACCGCGAGTACCAGCGTAGATTGCTGCAAGCCAGTGCCGTAGATTTCGATGACTTAATTAATCACACCGTCGCACTACTGCAATCATTTCCTGAAGTAGCCGAATACTTCCATCGGAAATTTCGCCATGTTTTGGTCGATGAATATCAGGATACGAATCACGCCCAGTATGTGTTGGTCCGTGAATTAGTTGGCGACGGTAAAGATGGAGTTCCTCCTGCAGAACTTTGTGTTGTTGGCGACGCCGATCAAAGTATTTACGCGTTTCGTGGTGCCACAATTCGCAACATCGTCGAATTTGAACGTGACTATCCAGATGCTAATACCGTAATTCTGGAACAGAACTATCGGTCAACTCAGAATATCCTTTCTACTGCGAATGCGATCATTGAGAAGAATGCGGGTCGTCCACCCAAGCGCTTATGGAGCGCAGCAGGTGATGGTGAAAAAATCACAATCTACTCTGCTAGCGATGAGCATCATGAAGCAGATTTCATTGTTCGATCAATTGCGGATTTGATTGATCAGCAAAACTTTTCCTATCGAGATGTAGCGGTTTTTTACCGCACAAACAATCAATCTCGAAGTGTTGAAGAAGTCTTTATGCGCAGGGGAATCCCTTACAAGGTAGTAGGTGGAACTCGCTTCTACGAGCGCAAGGAAGTACGAGACGCGATTGCATACCTGAAATCTGTAGCAAATCCGTCCGATGATGTCTCAATGCGCCGGATTTTAAATGTTCCTCGACGCGGGATCGGCGATAAAGCTGAAGATGCAGTAGACAACTTTGCTTATCGGAACCGAATTTCCTTTAGCGAAGCAATTAATCGAATTGATGAAATCAATACTCTTGCTGCTCGTTCGGCAAATGCGATTCGGGGATTCGACCACTTAATGAGCAACTTGCGCACCTTAGACGAGTCAGGAGCGGGTCCTGCTGACATCTTGGCTGCTGCTATGGAATCATCTGGTTATCTAACTGAACTGGCAGCAAGTAGAGATCCGCAAGATGAAGTTCGAGTAGAGAATATTTCTGAACTTGAAACGGTTGCTCGCGAGTTTGAAGAGCAATTTCGAGATGAAAATAATCCAGCACGGAAAGCCACCCTGGCAGATTTCCTCGAGCAGATTTCGTTAGTAGCTGATGCCGATGAAATTCCCACTGATGGACAACATGGTGGGGTCGTAACCTTAATGACTTTGCATACCGCCAAGGGCCTTGAGTTCCCAGTGGTCTTTTTAACTGGAATGGAAGACGGTGTTTTCCCGCATATTCGATCTCTCAGCTCTGCTAAGGAACTCGAGGAAGAAAGACGACTTGCTTATGTCGGAATGACCCGAGCTATGAAACGGTTGTACCTAACCCGGGCAGTAGCCCGATCCACCTGGGGTCAACCCCAGTTCAATCCCGAATCAAGATTCTTGGCCGAGTTACCGCAGGCTTTAGTTGTTCGCGAAGGAGACGAGCAAACCCCCATTGGCTTGTCAGGATATAGTCCCGCAAGATCTAGTCGACGAGACGAACCTGTTATGCAGTTGGCCGTTGGCGATCGGGTCTTGCATGATAAATTCGGCATGGGCACGGTTGTTGCCGTTGCTGGTGAAAATGAAAAGTCTGAAGCCACGATTGATTTCAAGAGTGCTGGCGAAAAACGACTACTGCTGCGCTACGCTCCAGTTGAGAAAATTTAGGGCAAGCAACATTTAACGTGAAGCGCCCCAAAGCCAAACAGCAGGATTAACGAAGCGACCGTTGAACAAAACTTCAAAGTGCAGGTGAGGGCCAGTAATGTTCCCAGTTGCGCCTGAAAGCCCAATGACATCGCCAGCAGAAACTACGCCGGAACTGCGTTGAATTCGTGATAAATGGTTGTATGTAACGATGTAACCATTTCCGCAATCAACCTCGATGCGGTTGCCATAGGCACCAGCCCAACCGGCATTTATGATTGTGCCACCAGCAGCTGCCCTGACAGGTGTGCCGCTAGGCACAACGAAATCAAGACCAGTGTGCCAGCCCGTAGACCAAATTCCACCACGTTGACCAAATCGAGCACTTAGTTCGTAGCCACCTTTAACTGGGCTTATGCGATCGGCAATCTGGCCGGAAGTAGGAATTGGTGCGTTGTAACTGCGCGTTGGCTGTCCAACTTCTTGCGGATAAGTTAGATTTCCAGATGTGCTGTACTGACTTTCGAGTTTCTGTTTAGCTTTCTTAGCCGCAACAAGGGCAGCAGCCTTACGCGCAGCCTGTGCGGCGGCAATCTGATTATCTAGTTCTTGCTGGGTGTCATCAACAATTGTCGTCAACTGATCGCTGTCAGCGGCAAAAGCCTTCAGGGTCTGTCGATCTAAAGTCGTCAACTCACCGCTGGAAGATGCTGTTAAATCCGGCTCGTTAGCGGCGGCATTTAGGGCATTGGCATCTGCGCTCACTCGAGTTTCACTTCGACTAGCAGCGCGTACTCGGCTTAAAACCGAGATCCGAACTGGAATTTTGGCTGCTCGAGAAAGCACCGTTTCATTTGCCGTTGCTTGGGCCAGGTTTACCGCAACTGTGTCATGCGGCTTGGCAATTGTGCTTCCGGCTGTTACTGCGGTTGTGCTTAATCCAGCCAAACCAAATAATGCGGTAATGCGGCCGTTGTTCTTTCGGCGCGCAGCGCGAGCGGAATGATGTCGCTGGGTAACTCTGCGACCCCGCTTTGCTGTACTCAAAAGAAATCCTTCCCACAATTCCTCCCTCTATTCTGCCCGATGAATTGACTAGCCAGAAATTCTGACCCGAATTTTGAGTAAATAGCGGGAATTCCTGGATTTTCCCAGAGCGGGGGTGACTTTGTCTTGCTGCCGGTGTAATGGGAAACTAGAGCAACACCAGTGACTTTTGGAAAGAGACCAATTTCGTGGATTTGTACGAATATCAAGCCAAAGAATTATTTGCTAATCACAATGTGCCGGTAGTCCCAGGAGTTGTTTGCACCACTTCAGAACAAGCAGTGTTAGCAGCACAGTCAATCGCCGACACAGTAGTTGTTAAAGCCCAAGTGAAAACGGGTGGGCGTGGCAAAGCAGGTGGCGTCAAGCTAGCCGCCTCGGCAACAGAAGCAGGCGAGCGAGCAAGTGAAATTCTCGGCTTGGACATCAAAGGTCATATCGTTGAGAAAGTTTTAGTAACCGCAGCAGCAGAAATTGTTGAAGAGTATTACGTTTCATTTCTATTAGATCGGTCCAATCGCACGTATCTGGCAATGGCCAGCGTAGAGGGCGGCATGGATATTGAAGAAGTGGCGGCCACCAAGCCTGAAGCCTTGGCAAAAATTCCAGTTGATGCTCTGATTGGTTGCACTAGCGAAAAGGCAGCTGAGATTGCCGACGCAGCCAAATTCCCGGCCGAGGTTCGCACCCAAGTGATTGCAATTCTGCAAGATCTTTGGCAGGTCTTAATGAAAGAGGACGCCACTCTTGTTGAAGTGAATCCGTTAGCCAAGATTGCCAACGGCCAAGTACTTGCGCTAGATGGAAAAGTAACCCTGGATGACAATGCTGCCTATCGCCATGACGCGCACGGTGAATTTGTTGATGAAGGAGCGGCCGACCCGATTGAACTGCGGGCAAAGTCACTTGATTTGAACTATGTAAAACTTCAAGGCCAAGTGGGCATCATTGGCAATGGTGCTGGCTTAGTAATGTCCACTCTGGATGTAGTCGCTTATGCGGGTGAAGAGTTTGGTGGCGTTAAGCCAGCTAACTTTTTGGACATCGGCGGTGGCGCCAGCGCGCAAGTGATGGCAAATGGTTTAGACATCGTTTTAGGTGACCCAGACGTGACTTCAGTATTTGTGAATGTATTCGGTGGCATCACAGCATGTGACGCTGTGGCAAATGGAATCGTGCAAGCGGTCCAGATGTTGGCAGATCGCGGGGAGCCAATCACAAAACCAATCGTGTGTCGCATAGATGGAAATAACGCAATTGAAGGACGACGAATCTTGGACGAATCAGGAATAAGTCTTATCGAACGTGTCGAGACTATGGATGAAGCTGCCCGCCGGGTTGCCCAACTAGCAGCAGGTAAGTAGGAGCACCATGTCAATTTTCTTAACTAGCGAAAGCAAAGTACTAGTCCAAGGCATGACCGGTGCCGAAGGAACCAAACACACTCGTCGAATGATTGCTAGCGGAACTAAAGTCGTCGCTGGCGTTACCCCTGGCAAGGGTGGGCAAGATGTAGACGGCATCCCAGTATTCAATTCAGTTAGTGAAGCAATTGCCGCAACAGGCGCAAATGTTTCGGTAGTTTTCGTGCCGCCGAAGTTCACCAAAGGTGCAGTAATTGAAGCCGTTGATGCTCAGATTCCACTTTGCGTTGTGATCACTGAAGGTGTACCTGTAAAAGATACCGCTGAGTTTTTTCAGTATGCCCAGAATTCAGGCACTACTCGAATTATCGGTCCGAACTGCCCAGGCGTAATCAGTCCTGGCCAGTCCAATGCCGGAATTATTCCCGGTGACATTACCAAGGCGGGGCGCATTGGTTTGGTTAGCAAGTCCGGAACCCTGACTTACCAGATGATGTTCGAGTTACGCGATCTCGGGTTTTCAACCTGCGTTGGCATTGGTGGCGATCCAATTATTGGTACAACTCACATTGATTGCTTAGCCGCATTTCAAGCCGATCCAGAAACCGACGTAATTGTGATGATTGGCGAGATTGGTGGCGATGCCGAAGAGCGAGCGGCAGCCTTCATCAGAGATAATGTCACAAAGCCAGTAGTTGGTTATGTTGCAGGTTTCACTGCGCCTGAAGGTAAGACAATGGGTCATGCGGGCGCCATTGTTTCCGGCTCAAGCGGCACTGCAGCTGCAAAACAGTTGGCGCTAGAGGCAGTCGGCGTGCAGGTTGGAAAAACTCCAAGCGAAACTGCCCGTTTAGTTCGTGATGTGCTCGCGGGCAACTAGTCACCGTGTCGGTGCTCGGTAACGCTTCAGATTCCTGCCACGATTCTTAACTGTGAGCAATCCTCAGACCAGACCGCCAACTAGGCAAACTAGGCAATGGCGGCGGCCGGTCATTGAGGATCACATTAAGTCACATCCAGCGCCGGTTGCATCGGCTATTGGCGCGGTAGCTGCTATCGCCTTTGGATTAATCGCGACCTTTTCGGTGATTATGGCCGCTTGGCTAATTGCAGCTCATGGCGACGAATCAGTAAATCAAGTGGCTGCTGCCAGTGCGATCGCGTGGCTTGGACTTCAGCTTGTCCCAGTAGCTATCAGTGGGCAAGTCATCGGCTTATTACCGTGGGGTTTCATTGCACTTGCCATTTACTTATTGTGGCGGTCAACCCAGTGGTCACTAAAAAGTGCTGATCCAAAAACAGCGCGTGAGTATTGGTCTGTAGCTGCACTGCTTTCCGGTTCTTACGCTGTAATAAATGGACTACTAGGACTACTTGCTTCATCTGATGGCCTACAAGTGAATCCAATCACCGTTTTGGTTAGGACGTTTTCGCTTGCTCTTCTGGTTACTGTGAGTTGTGTTTTAACTTATGCCCCAAGCAAGACAGTTCTCATAGATCGACTTCCAGAGAAATTTCGCGATGGCGTAAAGCCAGGCTTTGTGTGCTTTATGGCCATGATCTTAAGTGGCGCAGTTCTGTGCACGATTTCTTTAGTTGCACATTTCCAAGAGATGACCGCAGTAGCCAAGGTAATGGCGCCTCAATCATTTGATGCGTTTTTCTTGTTGCTACTGGGCATTGGCTATGTGCCAACTGCAGCCGTATGGTCCATGTCTTATCTTGCTGGCCCTGGCGTTGTAGTTGGCGGAACCGGCGTAGTTTCCATGTATCAAACAAATCCTGGTGCACTTCCAGCTTTCCCTTTACTTTCTGTACTGCCCAATACCGCACCTACTTGGGCACACTTTCTGATTGCGGTACCGGTTGTTGTCGGCATCCTGCTGTACCTGTTACTGCCCAGAGAGCCGTGGCAGACAGCGGGCCAAACAGCTCGATCGGTATTTGGACAAATTATTCGTCCTCGAGAATTCATCAGTCTCAGCGCTGCACTATCGGTAGTGGCATCCTGCACTTTCATCACTACCGTTGCTGCTAGCGGATCACTTGGAAACGAGTTGCTTAAATTTGTTGGGCCAAAACCACTTGAAGTGACAGTTGCCCTGACAGGAATTTTGGCAATCACAGTTGGTCTGCTAATTCTCATTCCCCGGCTACTGTTAGCAAGTCTGTATCTGTGGCAACACCGCAATGTGAATACTCAAGAATCTACAAAATAGAATATAGGAGTGTCTAAAACTCGAGTTGTTGTCCTTGCCTCGGGTTCTGGGACGCTTTTTCAAGCACTAATTGATCAGCAGTCTGAAATAGGCATCGAGCTCATCGCACTGGTGGTAGATAAAGACGTTCTAGCGGTTCAGCGGGCGATTGCCGCTGAAATTAGTGTGATCGAAGTTCCCATGCTTAGCGAACGTGCTGAATGGGACAGAGTTATGCAGTCCGTCCTGACTGACCTGAATCCTGACCTAATTGTTTCGGCAGGATTCATGCGAGTGTTGGGAGCAGAATTGGTGAACAAATTTTCTGGGCGACTAATCAACATTCATCCGGCATTATTGCCAGATTTTCCTGGCACACATGCAGTTCGCGACGCATTAGCGGCTGGCGCATCTAAGACTGGGTCAACCGTGCACTTTATTGACAGTGGAGTGGATACTGGACCGGTGATTGCGCAGTGTGCGGTTGAAATACTACCTAACGATGACGAAGAAACATTACATGAGCGGATTAAGCAAGTTGAGCGAGTTTTGTTAGTCGAAACTGTTAGACAAATCGCAAGCGGAAACATTTCATTAGTTGCCGGGAAGGTTGTGCGCGCATGAGTGACACCAGGAAAATTAAGCGAGCACTAATAAGTGTTTACGACAAAACAGGTCTTGCTGAATTGGCGCAAGGCTTGTACCAATCAGGCGTTGCCATTGTGTCAACGGGAAGCACGGCAGCCACGATTTCCGGACTTGGAATCCCAGTCACTCAAGTGCAAGAAGTGACTGGATTTGCTGAGTGCCTAGATGGTCGGGTCAAAACTTTGCATCCAAACATTCATGCGGGACTCCTTGCAGATCTTCGTGACCCATCACATCAAGAGCAACTTACGGATTTAAATATCGCTGCCTTCGAGTTGGTCGTCGTCAATCTCTATCCCTTCAACCAAACCGTTGCTTCGGGTGCGTCAATCGAAGAATGTATTGAGCAAATCGACATCGGTGGTCCCGCCATGGTTCGAGGAAGCGCCAAGAATCATGCAAATGTCGCAATTGTGGTGGATCCCGCTAATTATTCAAAAGTGCTCTCGGCGGCAAAGGCCGATGGTTTTACTCATGCCCAGCGCCTAGAGTTAGCAGCCCAAGCATTTCGACATGTGGCCAGCTATGACGTGGCCGTTGCATCCTGGCTTAGTGAGCTTTCGGATAGCGCCAGTGGTTTCCCAGCCTGGGTTGGCTCAATTTATGAACAAACTGCCAGCTTGCGATACGGCGAAAACCCGCATCAAAAGGCGGCGCTCTACAGTTCGACTACCGGGCCAGCAGGCATAGCACAGTCCGAACAATTACATGGCAAAGAGATGTCTTACAACAACTATGTAGATGCGGATGCTGCTCGTCGCGCCGTTTATGATTTCCTCGAACCAGCAGTAGCAATTATTAAGCACGCAAATCCATGTGGTCTTGCAATCGGTTCAGACATAGCACAGGCTTATCAGCGCGCCCATGCTACTGATCCCACCTCTGCCTTTGGTGGAGTAATCGCGACGAATCGGCCCGTGACCAAAGCGATGGCCGAATCGGTAGTAGAAATATTCACCGAAGTAATTTGTGCTCCTGATTTTGATCAAGAGGCGTTGGTGATTTTGCAAACTAAACCAAATCTGCGGCTCTTGAAAACCGCTCCGGTAACGCAGTCAGAGGCAATTGAAACTAGGCCGATTTCTGGTGGCCTTTTGCGACAAACTAAAGACGTTTTTCAAGCTGACGGTGACAACCCAGAAAACTGGCAACTAGTGGCTGGCCCGGCCGCGCAAGCTAATATTTTGTCGGACTTAGTATTTGCTTGGCATGCAGTTCGGTGCGTTAAGTCAAATGCAATTCTGCTGGCAAGTTCAGGGGCGGCGGTTGGCATTGGCATGGGACAAGTTAATCGCGTTGATTCTGCCAGACTTGCAGTATCTCGTGCCGCAGAGCGAGTAGTAGGTAGTGTTGCGGCCTCAGACGCATTCTTCCCATTTGCCGATGGCTTACAAGTTTTACTCGAGGCCGGAGTAAAGGCTGTAGTTGCACCAGGCGGATCAGTTCGCGACGAAGAAGTAATTGCAGCGGCAAATAGTGCGGGGATCACAATGTACTTTACGGGAACACGCCATTTCTTCCACTAATACATCAAGTGAATCAATTGCCCCCAAAATCAACCTTTGGCATGTCTTAATCGGATTTGTGATTGCCTGCTTTAATGCAACGCAATCACGAGTTAACGGCGAACTAGGTCATGTCGTAAGCAATGGAGTAGTTGCTGCGCTGTGTTCTTTTGCTTCAGGATGGCTAGTTCTCATTTTGATTTCGGTCCTTGTGCCTGCTGTGCGCCGAGCCTTTTTAGCAATTCCAACACTGGTGCGAACTGGCCAGCTGAAATGGTGGCAGTGTATCGGGGGAATGGCAGGTGCAACCTACGTAATCGGACAGGGGTCAGTTGTTCCTGTTGTGGGTGTTGCCATCTTTACAATTTCAGTAGTAGCCGGACAGACCACGTCTTCGCTATTGGTGGACAAGTATGGATTAGGACCAGCTGGCCCTAAGTCCATTACTTGGATCCGAATATTGGCAGCAATCATTGCTATTGCTGGAGTTGCAATTTCGGTCACGGGCCGTGATCATTCGGGAAATTTCTCGCTACCGCTTGTGCTGTACGCATTTGCAACCGGCCTGGTAACGGCTGCGCAATATGCCCTGAATGGACGAGTTGCAGTGGCAACTAGCCAACCGCTTGCCACAACGCTGTTGAATTTCACAATGGGGACTTTTCTACTACTGCTTGTGCTGTTCATAATGCACTTGTTTCAATTTGGCTCGTTTAAAACTCCGCCGTCACCCTTGGCCAGCCCATGGCTTTATAGCGGTGGAATCATTGGAATCATATTTATTGTTTCGGCGTCAATTCTTGTACGCAGTTTAGGTGTTTTAGTGTTTGCACTTGTCTCGGTGGTTGGCAACCTAACCGGCGCATTATTGCTTGATCTAATTTGGCCTGCACCTGGTTCGCAAGTTGGTGTCCAGATTGTCTTAGGCGTAGCGGTAACTGCGATGGCTGTTATTGTTGCCTCATTACCAACTCGAGAAAGAGCTAGCGGCGTATGAAGTCACAAGTGCAGCGACAATGGCCACTATTTAGTGTTTACGCCCTATTCGCACTTGGCCTCCTAGCCCTGAATTGGGTCAACTTTCGAATTGGCGCAGCCCTGCTCTCCTTGACCATTCTTTACGCTGCGGTTTTGCGCTGGCGGCTAACCGACAGCGCGGCTGGTTGGCTACGCGTTCGACGCCGCAGAATCGACTTAGTTGTCTTGGCTACCTTGGGGTTTGCCTTGCTCACATTGGCTCTAGCCTTGCCGGCACATCAGCTTTAGGGTGGCGAAAACTGTACCAATTTAACGCAGTAGACTAAAAGTATCTTGATATCGAGACACTTTACGGAGTCCAAATTATGGGTAGCAAAGTCACTGTAGTCGGTGCTGGTTTTTATGGTTCGACCACTGCACAACGTATCGCTGAATACAACCTTGTCGATGAGGTCGTACTTACTGACATTCTTGATGGCAAGCCAGAAGGCTTAGCCCTTGATCTAAATCAATCTCGGTCTATTGAAGGCTTTGAGACAAAAATCATTGGTCAAACAACAACAGTTGATGGTGCAGGCTACGAAGCCATTGCTGGATCCGATGTTGTAATTATCACTGCAGGTTTACCGCGCAAGCCAGGCATGAGCCGAATGGACTTAATTGAAACAAATGCGAAAATTGTCCGCAATGTTGCAGAGAATGTCGCAAAGCATGCTCCTGAAGCAGTTGTCATTGTGGTTTCTAATCCGCTTGACGAGATGACGGCGCTAGCACAAATTGCTACAGCATTTCCTAAGAATCGAGTAATGGGACAAGCTGGCATGCTTGACACGGCCCGCTTCACAAATTTTGTTGCTGAAGAACTAAATGTTCCAATTTCCTCGGTTAGCACCTTAACCTTGGGTTCGCATGGCGACACTATGGTGCCAGTCCCATCGCGGTGCACGGTCGGCGGCCAACCACTTAGCAAGTTGCTACCGGCCGAAAAAATTGACGAGCTTGTAGTGCGAACTCGAAACGGTGGCGCGGAAGTTGTCGCGCTGCTAAAAACCGGTTCGGCTTACTATGCACCTTCTGCTGCTGCGGCGCGAATGGCCAAAGCCGTTATTGAAGATTCTGGTGCAGTTTTGCCCGTTTGCGCTTGGGTAGATGGCGAATACGGCATTAGCGGTGTTTATTTGGGCGTTGAGGCTGAAATCGGTAAAACTGGCGTTCGGCGGGTAGTTGAAACCGAACTCACTGCCGATGAATTGGAAAGTTTGAAAGCGGCCGCCCTGGCAGTTCGCGAAAAACAAGCAGATGTTAAAGATCTTTAAGAAAACGAGGAAATTTAGATGGCGAAAATAAAAGTCAAAGGTACAGTTGTTGAACTCGATGGCGATGAAATGACTCGCATCATTTGGCAGTTCATAAAAGATCAATTAATCCTTCCGTACCTTGATGTGGACCTAGAGTATTACGACTTATCAATTGAAAATCGAGATGCTACCGACGACCAAGTAACCATTGATTCTGCCAATGCGATCAAGAAGCATGGTGTTGGAGTTAAGTGTGCGACCATTACACCGGACGAAGCTCGGGTTGAAGAATTTGGACTGAAAAAGATGTGGAAGTCGCCAAACGGGACTATCCGCAACATTCTTGGCGGAGTTATTTTCCGCGAGCCAATCATCATTAGTAATGTACCTCGCCTAGTTCCACACTGGACTAAGCCGATTGTGATTGGCCGCCATGCTTTTGGGGATCAGTATCGAGCAACAGACCTAGTCATTCCTGGTGAAGGAACATTGACCTTGACTTACACACCAAAAGATGGCAGCGAGCCGATGGAAATCAATGTTTTTGATTTCCCTGGTGGTGGAGTAGCCATGGCGATGTACAACTTGGACGAGTCAATTCGCGATTTTGCTCGAGCATCGTTCTCGTATGGGTTGTCGCGCAACTTCCCAGTGTTCATGTCAACTAAGAACACGATTTTGAAAGCTTATGATGGTCGCTTCAAAGATATTTTCCAAGAAATTTTTGATGCTGAATTTAAGGCACGATTTGATCAAGCTGGTCTGACATACGAACACCGTTTGATTGACGACATGGTGGCTTGTGCTTTGCGTTGGGACGGCGGTTATGTGTGGGCGTGCAAGAACTACGATGGCGATGTCCAAAGCGATACGGTTGCACAGGGCTATGGTTCTTTAGGACTTATGACCAGCGTACTAATGTCACCAGATGGTCGCACTGTTGAAGCAGAAGCAGCGCATGGAACTGTAACTCGTCATTACCGGCAACATCAGCAGGGTAAGCCAACCTCCACTAATCCAATCGCCTCAATATTTGCCTGGACCCAAGGATTAGCACACCGAGGAACACTAGATGGCACTCCAGAAGTAACTGAGTTCGCACAAACCCTTGAACGCATTTGTGTCGAAACTGTTGAAAGTGGCCAGATGACAAAGGATCTTGCAATTCTCATTTCGCCCGACCAACCTTGGTTGACCACTGAAGAATTTCTAGTCGCAATCGATGACAACTTGCAGAAAGCAATGAACGCGTAATTCATGCTTAAGGTACTGACAGTAAATGTCAATGGTGTCCGAGCCGCAGCTAAGCGAGGTGGTTTTGCCTGGCTACGCAAACGAGTCCAAGCTGGTGAAATTGATGTAGTTTGCCTGCAAGAAGTGCGAGCAACTACAGAACAGTTACATGAAGTCCTAAATACTGAAGGCTTGGCTGATTTATTTGTCGCACA
Organism: Actinomycetota bacterium; assembly: GCA_009923495.1. NCBI lineage: Bacteria > Bacillati > Actinomycetota > Actinomycetota bacterium. Next base: position 76,482 of record RFTJ01000003.1, on the reverse strand, counting down.
TGATTCAAGTTTGCGCTTGGGCCACGCTGGAGTTGCGATTTTAAGCACCTTCCCGCTAAGTAATGTCAAACAGGGAATCGGCGTAAAAGAATTTGCTGGCACCGGTCGCTGGGTGCAAGGACAAATCGAAACCCCTTCGGGCCCGCTAACAATTGCCTCGGTGTACGTACATGCAGGCGATGCTGAAAAGCCAGTCCAACAGGAAAAGTACCGATTCCTTGATGCGATGACCAAGCACTTGGCAAAGTGGGAAAAATCTGGCGAGATGTTCTTGGCCAGTGGTGACTTAAATGTCGCTCATCGTGAAGCCGACCTAAAGAATTGGAAGGGCAACCTAAATAATGCTGGATTCCTGCCTCAAGAGCGAGCCTACTTTGATAAGTGGTTCGACAAAATTGGAATTACAGATTTGGGGAGAAACCACGCTGGAGATGTCGTCGGGCCATACACTTGGTGGTCCTGGCGAGGACAAGCTTTTGATAACAACGCCGGCTGGCGCATTGATTATCATTTGGCAACTAGCCCAGTTGCAGCACAATGTATTGATGTTGCAGTGCATCGCGCGCCAGATTATGACTCCAGATGGAGCGATCATGCCCCGGTGTGCGCAACATTTAACTTGTAGAGTGTGAAGTGTGAGCAAGTTTCTAACACCACTAGGTATGGTGTTGCTCTTTTCGATAATCGGAGCGATTTTTGCCGCGGCCGAAACTGCTCTGATCTCACTTCGCGAAAGTCAAGTTAAAAAGCTCAGTGCCAACAACGGGCGCAAAGGCAAGCGTCTTGAGGGACTGGTCAAGAACCCCAATCGCTTCTTAGCGGCTGGCCAAGTTGCGATTACCCTAACTGGCTTCTTCGCTGCAGCTTACGGTGAAAAACGGTTCGCTCCCTTATTGACTCCAGTGCTTGAGCGTTGGGGACTATCCAAAGGAACTTCCGAGATCGTCGCATTCATTGGCTGCACAGTGTTTGTTGCCTACATCGCCTTAGTAGTTGCCGAACTGACACCTAAGCGGCTTGCTTTACAACATGCCGAGCGCTATTCATTATTGCTTTCCGCACCACTTGATTTCATTGCCAAAATTTTCCGACCGTTCATAGTCTTACTTTCTATTTCCACCAATTTTCTAGTGCGTATTTTTGGTGGCGATCCGCGAGCTGGTAAAGAGCAGATCAGCGGCGAAGAGCTCAGGGGAATGGTTGCTTCACACGAAGAACTAACTACAGCGGAACGCGAATTGATTGATGATGTCTTTGACGCTGGCGATAAGGAGATTCGCGAGATCATGATTCCGCGAACTGAAGTTGAATTTTTAGATGCAGACTTACCGGTATTTAAAGCTGCCAAACTCGTTTCTGATTTGCCGCACTCCAGATACCCAGTATTTGATAGTTCTCATGATGATGTAGTTGGCTTTGTTCATGTGCGAGACATTCTCAATCCGGATGTTCGCGAGCGTTCATTGCGACTGGGCGAGTTAGTGCGCAACATTGCTAGATTGCCAGGAAGTAAGCATGTGATACCGGCTCTTTCGGATATGCGCTCGACTGGTTCCCACATGGCACTAGTCGTTGATGAATATGGTGGCACCGCAGGAATCATCACGCTTGAAGACCTAGTTGAAGAATTAATTGGCGACATTCGTGATGAATATGACACCGACGAATCTGAAGGTGTTATTCCTGTTGGTCACGAGGTAATTGTCGATGGCCTGCTGAATCTTGCCGATTTTGCCGACGAAACTTATCTTGAGTTACCTGATGGCCCCTACGAAACTGCCGGTGGATTCATAGCAGCTGGACTTGGTCGTATTCCGAAAGTTGGTGACGAGATTTCGATTCCCGGTGCAAATCTGACAGTGACCGAAATGGATGGCCGCCGGGTATCGCGCATCCGAGTGCTACGAACTGACACAATAGGACAATGAGTAAGCGCGTCCTATCCGGTATTCAGCCAACCTCAGACAGTTTTCACATCGGCAACCATTTAGGCGCGCTCCAAAACTGGGTAAAGATGCAAGCAGAGTTCGACTGCTTCTATTTCATTGCGGATTTACATGCAATCACAGTTGATCAAGATCCGGACCGCTTGCGCGAACGAACACTAAAGGCGTACGCCCAATTGATTGCCCTAGGCGTTGATCCGGAAAAGTCAGTTTTGTTTGTGCAAAGCCAAGTTCCAGAGCACGCCCAGCTGATGTGGGTGATGTCCTGCTTAACGGGTATCGGCGAAGCAAACCGAATGACCCAATTCAAGGACAAAGTCGCTAAAGGTGGATCCACTTCTGCGTCAGTTGGCTTGCTGACCTATCCAATCTTGCAGTCTGCGGACATCCTGCTTTACCAAGCAGATGCAGTTCCAGTTGGCGAGGACCAACGGCAACATCTTGAATTAACTCGAGATTTAGCAATCCGCTTCAATAGTCGCTACGGTCAAATTTTTACCGTGCCTGAGCCTCACATTGTGAAGGCAACGGCAAAAATACAAGACCTGCAAGAGCCAACTGCAAAGATGAGCAAGTCTGCGCCAACTGGGTGCATTAATTTATTAGATCCGCTCAAGATCACCGAGAAGAAAATCAAATCTGCGGTTACAGACTCAGATTCAGTCGTTGCCTTTGATCCGGCAAAAAAAGCCGGCGTTTCTAATTTGCTCACAATTTTGTCGGCCTACACCAATACTGACGTCAATGATTTGGTTACTAGCTTTGCCGGACGAATGTATGGAGATTTGAAAAAGGAAACCGCTGATGCTGTATTGGCATTTACTGAGCCATTTCAAGCAAGAGTCAATGAGCTATTGGCTGATCAAGGTGAACTAATTCGACTGATGCGAAATGGTGCGCAGCAAGCTAGGGAAGTATCAGCGCAAACTTTGGCTGCGGTTTATGAAAAAATCGGTTTTAGTTCAACGTGAAATGGCAAATAGTCCTATTTGATTTAGACGGAACTTTAACTGAGTCGGGTCCTGGGGTGACAAACGGGCTAATCAAAGTATTTGAAGCATTTGATATCCCTATCCCAACTGAATCAGAAATTCGCAAATATTTGGGCCCACCTCTAAGTGATTCATTTGCAAAATTTGCAGGACTACGTGGGGCTGACTTGGATCGGGCAATTCAGATTTATCGTGATTATTACCGTGAAATTGGCCGATTTGAAAATTCGGTTTTTGCAGATATTCCACAATTACTCAACCAATTAACGCACGCGGGCAAACAGCTAGCTGTTGCAACTTCTAAGTTTGATCAGTCCGCCCAGAGCATCCTTGAGCATTTCGAATTGTCAAAGCATTTCCAAGTGATAGCAGGCGCTGATGAGCACGGGCACTTGCGGGGCACCAAAGCCAAAGTAATCGCTCATGCAATTACAGAGCTAGGGGTAACTGACCTGAATTCCGCAGTAATGATTGGCGACCGGGAACATGATATCCACGGTGCAAACGAACATCAGATAGAAAGTATTGGCGTGCTCTGGGGTTACGGAGATGCAGTCGAATTAAGTTCGGCAGGCGCTACTCACATTGTTAGCAATGTTAACGAGTTGTCTGAACTGCTACTCGGCTAGGCGACTTGATATATGACTCAGACAAAGTTTGTCCGCGACAAGCCAACATTAATTTCCTATGCCCAAGCATCCTGTTTTGGCTGGCTAATTTTTGGCTCTGGTCCAGCGATTATATTTCTGCGTGATGATTTAGGACTGACAAGGGCAATGGCATCAGTACACAGTCTGGGCATGTCTATTGGTGGTGTTTTAGCTGGACTAAGCGCTCAAAAACTGATTCATAGAATTGGCCGTGGCAGGTTGCTTCGCTGGGCATCTTTGGTTCTAGCAAGTGGCATCTTACTCTTTACCATTGGGCGAGTTGTGCCGGTAACCATCCTTGGTTTCACGCTTTGTTTTCTCGGCGGAGTAACTATTGTGCAAAGCACAGCGGCGTTTTTAAGTCATCACCAAAGCAAATACGCTTCGGCTGCAATTTCCGAGCTGCATGGAATTGCAGCGGGATTCGGTTTGCTTTCGCCAGTCATAATCGGTTTGTGCGTCACCTATGGTTTTGGTTGGCGCATTGGCATGGCGTTAGCAGCGGGTGCAACACTAGTTGTTGAAATTGTTAGAGGTCGAAGCACCGATGTTTACGGATTGCCATTTGCTGACGATGAGTCATCAATCGGCCATGATTTACCCGGCCCGTTGCCTAGAGCTTTTTGGTGGGCTGCTGTTGCCATGATTTGCACATCAGGAGTTGAATACGCAGTTTTACTTTGGTCTAGCGACTTTTTACGCACCAATGGCGGCTTTGCCAAAGGCGCTTCTGCAATTGCTCTTGGCTGTGTAGTTGGGACTATGGCAGTAGGCAGAATTCTGGGTTCGCTGGTTACTCGACGTTTCTCATCAGAGCATCTCTACCTAGGCTCGTTAGTTTTGGCACTCTTGGGTTTCATTGGTTTCTGGCAGAGCACTCAACCTGGCCTATTGATCACGCTACTAGCTCTCACCGGTCTTGGCCTGTCGTTACATTTCCCATTTGGTATCGAACGGGCAATTAAAGTAAGTGCAGGTCGCGCTGATCGAGCAACAACTCGAATCGCTATTGCCACCGCAATTTCCAGCGGCATTGCCCCTTTTTCAATTGGCTTGTTGGCGGATCATGTTGGGGTTGCTAAGGCGTTTCTGGTCGTGCCAACTGCTTTGGCAGTGGCAATTATTGCGGTAGGGCTCAATCCAGTTAGGGTGTCTGCGTCCCCAAATTCCCAAATTTAATCCAATTTTTCGGATTTAAATGCCTGAAAAACCAGATAATACTGGGAATTTCGGGTGCTAGCGGGGCAGGTTAGCCCTCAAAACCCTGAAAACTAACGGTTTTCACCAAAATTTGTGACTAAAGTGCCCGAATTTAAAATTTTCCTTATTTGTGGTGCTAGTGATGCGATTTAGGCGTAACCTACCTCTATCAGAAAAGTGTAAGCAGATGTTGTTGTTGCAGTAGAGGTTTGACTGTGACATGGGGAAGGAAACTCTGTGGCCAAAGGCAGGCGTCGCAATGTCGCAACGATTGAAGCTCCTGAACAGGGAGCGGTAGTCGGTCGTACTCTTCGCGAACTTGCCTGGATGCGTATCAAGCGTGACTGGGTTGCACGCATTTGCATGTCAATTCTTTTATTTATCGTTATTGTCGCTTTGTTAGCTGGACCAATCTGTGCATTCTTTGGCGTAGACGCAGTAACGGGTCACCCAGAACTCATCGAAGCCAATGGTTCCAGCCTTCCGCTGGGTCGATTTGGTGGCGCATCTTGGGATCACCCATTAGGCATTGAACCAGGTTTTGGTCGAGATGTAATGGCCCGCTTATTAGCAGGCGCGCGCACCTCTTTGTTGATTGCTACTGTTGCAACCACAATCTCTATTTCTATGGGCGTGGTAATTGGTGTTTTTGCCGGCAACTTGCGAGGCCGCGCTGATGCATTGATGAGCCGCTTCATCGACTTGATGCTCGCATTCCCAGTTCTTCTACTAATCCTGTCGACTTCACCAATCTTGAATCGCGAAATGCGCACCTTCTTTGGGCAATTTAATTGGGATAACGATACGACTAATCACTGGGCAAATGTCACCATGCTGATCCTGATGCTCTCCGTATTTAGTTGGCCTTACCTTGCGCGAATTATTCGGGGACAGGTGTTATCACTGCGCGAACGTGAATTTGTCGAGGCAGCTATTTCATTAGGTGCATCGAACCGAACAATTTTGTTCCGTGAATTGTTGCCAAACTTATTGGGGCCAATCATCGTTTTTACGACCCTGTCTTTCCCAGGCGTAATTGCAGCCGAAGCGGGTTTGGCCTACCTGGGTATTTCGGTTCAAGAGCCTGATGCCTCATGGGGCAAGATTTTGACCTATTCCCTAACGTACTTTATTCAAGACCCGACATATTTTGTAATTCCGCTAACGCTCTTAATTGCAGTGGTTTTGTCATTTAATCTCTTGGGCGATGCGCTTCGCGACGCTCTTGATCCGCGGGCAGCGCGGAACTAAAAAGGTTTCTGTGGGGCACCGTGTCGCACAGAAGTTAACTCGAAAGAGTTAAAAAACAGATTCTCGAATCTGTCGAAAACGGAGGAAAACTGATGAAAAAATCATCACTCATTCGCTTGGGTGTTGGTACTGCCTCAGTTGCAATGCTCGTGAGTACGCTCATCGGCGGTGCAACTAGCAGTACAGCAACAGCCAGCCAAGGTGGGACGCTATACATTCTCACAAATTCTGATCACATTGCGCACCTTGATCCACAGCGCAATTACACGGGTGAGGACATGGCCTTTACTCAGGCATTCCTAACCCGCACCTTAACCCAGTACACCTACAGCACTAATCCTGTTACTGCTAACAAGATTATTCCAGATGCTGCAATCAATACTGGTACCAAATCAAATGGCGCAAAGACTTGGGCATTCAAGTTGCGCAAGGGCATCAAATGGCAAGATGGCTCGACTGTAACCTGTGCTGACTTCAAGTACGGTGTTGCTCGTCGATTCAGCAAAGGCATCACTGGTGGACCTTCGTACTCAATTCAGTACTTGGACATCCCATCAGGTCCTTATGGATATGGTTCGGCTTACCCAGGTGTATACGATCGCCCAGCAACTGCTGCACACCCAGAGTTTGGTGACATTATTGAACCTACTGCGGCTCAGACAGCTCTTTTCGATAAGGCTGTTAAATGTACCGGTAGCCCAACATCAAGTGCTGGCGAAACCATCACATTCAATCTAAAGCAGCCAGTCCCAGACTTTAATGGTGCGACAACTCTTCAGGAGTTCTCAGCAGTTCAAAGGTCAAAGGACACCGGTTCACTTTATGACCAGGATGTTCAGTCAAACGGCCCTTACAAGATTAGCGAACTCAATGCAGACAATCTGATTTTGGTTCGCAATCCAAACTGGGCACAGGCGACTGACCCAACTCGTCCAGCTTACCCAGACGTAATCCAAATGGATTTCAATGTTGATCCACAGGTTATCACTGAGCGTCTGATGGCAAACCAAGGCAATGATAGGTATGCAGTATCAGCTGACGGCATTTACCCAACGTATTTGTCTCAGGTCATGGCACCAGGATCAGAGTATGCTTCACGCAAGATCACTGGCTTTGATCCGTATGTCTCATACACAGCCATCAACACTTCACACATCACCAGCTTGGCAAAGCGCAAGGCGATTTTGGCTGCCTGGCCACGCCAGACCACTCGCCAGATTGGTGGCGGTGATTACGCTGGTTCATATGCTGACGGTGTTATCAAGCCTTCAATGGGTCAGGACTACAGTCCTACCAACATTTGGGGTTACAACACTTCACGAGTAATTACTCCTGCTCGACCAGCCGTTTTGGCTCGTAAAGTTGGCACAAAGTATTACTGTGGAACCACAGTGCGCTCACTAGGTTACGTATGTACTCCTGCAACCGCAGCGGTAATCCAGGTAACGCCACATCCAGGCGCTCTTGGTTATGTAATTCCAGACAACGGAGACTGTGATATCGCTAAGGCAATCTTGGGCAACACAAATCCAGGTTCGTTGACATGGGATTACTACGACAGTGGAACCCCACTAGCGGCCCAGTCGGCAGCTGCTGTGAAGCAGGCTTTGGAATGTGCTGGCTTTGAAGTAACCCTAAATGGTATTCAGGATGCTGGTGATTACTACGACACCATCTTGACTCCTGACACCCAGGGCGACTTGTCAAATGCTGGTTGGGGACCTGACTGGTCAAATGCGTCAACGGTTATTCCACCGTTGTTCACTGAGGCTGGCGGTTTCGACCTGTCGCATTACACCGATCAAGATTTCCAAGATCGGATTGTTGCGGCGTCGACCACAATTGCTCGTGCCTTGCAGGCTAAGCGCTGGCAAGACCTGAACAAGGAAGTTGTCGCTCAGGCACTCGTAAGGCCGGGACTATTCTCTGCTGTACAGCGCCTACAGGGTTCGCTTGTGAAGAACGCTTACATCTGGGCTCCATATGGTTCATACCCATACGGCCAGCTAGCAGTTCAGTAATAACGAACTAAAGTGTGGGCAGGCACTTCGGTGTCTGCCCACACACTTGCCCTGTACCCTTTGGTTGGGGCAGTAAATTAAAACCAGCAGAGAAGGTGGGCCTTGCTTCCTTATATCGCCAGACGACTAATAGTCCTAGTAGGCATGTTATTTGCATTAAGTATCATCACTTATCTGCTCTTTTATGCCTTACCTAGGGATCCAGCACGTTTGATGTGTGGTACTCATTGCACCCCAGATTCTCTAGCTGCCTACCGAGTTGAGCTCGGTTTAGACTTCCCTATTTACCAGCAGTACCTCAATTGGTTACATGCAATCTTTTTTGGCAAAGACATATCAGTTGGTCCATTTCCCCTCCATTGTGCGGCTCCATGTTTCGGGTTTTCTAACGACCGCAACGAGATGGTCTTCATCATGATTGCGCGGGTAATGCCGGTTACTGCTTACTTGGCTCTTGGCGCCTTCATCCTATGGATGGTAGTCGGGGTCCTAACGGGTATTTTGGCCGCTCGATACAAAGGTTCAATTTTTGACCGCAGTGTCATGGCCACCACTTTGGTCGGATTCTCGTTACCTTCATTCTTCATCGGTCTGGTGATCATGATTTTCGTCGTGGTTCGCTGGCAGCTGGTTCCTTACCCTGATTACAAACCACCAACTGAAGATTTTGGAAAATTTATTGGCGCATTGATTTTGCCGTGGATCACACTGGCAATTCTGTACGCCGCTTATTACACACGACTAACCCGCTCCCAGATGCTCGACACAATGAATGAGGATTTCATTCGCACTGCTCGTGCTAAAGGCTTGCCCGAGAAGGTAGTAGTGCGCAAGCATGCGTTCAGGGCCGGCTTGACGCCAATCGTTACCTCAGCTGGACTCGACTTTGCGGGCTTGCTTGGCGGAGCGATTATCACGGAGAAAATTTTCGGCCTTAACGGTCTGGGTTCTGTGGCACTAACTGCCGTTGCCAAACTAGATCTCCCTGTCCTGGTGGCGGTAACGCTACTAGGCGCGGTATTTGTTGTCGTGGCTAACTTAGTTGTAGATATCCTGTACGCCGTAATTGACCCGAGGGTGCGAATCAAATGACCGAATTAACTCAAGATAGCCACCTGCATCCCAGCGAGCATTCTTTGCTAGTGCCAAGCTCGCACTCGGGAGAGGTGCTTTTGTCAGTTCGTGACTTGAGTGTCACATTTAGTACTGATGATGGTGCGGTTAAAGCTGTTTCACATCTTTCGTATGAAGTTAAGCGAGGCCAGACCCTAGCGATCGTGGGCGAATCCGGATCAGGCAAGTCAGTCTCCAGTTTGGCAGTTATGGGCCTATTGGGCACTGGCAGCGCAAACATTTCGGGCGAAGTGCATTTTGATGGGAAAGAGCTGATTGGCTCAAATCCAGAAGACGTTCGCAAATTGCGTGGCCTTAAGATGGCCATGATTTTCCAAGATCCGCTCAGTGCTCTTCATCCGTATTACACGATTGGCCGACAGCTAGTTGAGGCAGTCCAGGCCCATCACGATGTCTCAAAGGATGCAGCTCGAGCCCGCGCTCTTGAAATGTTAAATCGAGTCGGCATTCCTTCTGCAGAAAAACGGATTGATGATTATCCACATCAGCTATCAGGTGGTATGCGCCAGCGAGTCATGATTGCTATGGCACTTATTAATGACCCAGAGTTACTAATCGCCGATGAGCCAACAACTGCGCTTGACGTCACGGTGCAGGCGCAAATCATTGAACTTTTGCGTGACCTACAGAAAGAGTTCGGCACCGCAATTGTGCTAATCACTCATGACCTCGGAGTCGTAGCAGATGTCGCTGATGATGTCATCGTTATGTACGGTGGGTCAGCAGCCGAACAAGGTCCTGTTCGCGAAATTTTCTATCAACCAGAAATGCCTTACACCTGGGGGCTGCTGTCATCGATTCCAAAGGATGATGATGAAGGTCAGCTAGACCCCATTCCAGGAACACCACCATCATTAATCCATTTGCCCACTGGCTGTGTCTTTGCGCCAAGATGTGTCTTTGCACATCAAGTCCCTGGCAATCGGTGCGAAACTGAACGACCTGCCTTTGTCCAGACTGGTCCAAATCATGCCGCACGCTGCCATTTAACTGCCGAACAACGTAGCACCATCCGCAACAATCGAAAGATTGGAAAATAAATGTCTGATCCAGTTTTAGAAGTACGGGATTTAAAGAAGTGGTTCCCAATCCAAGGTGGCGCACTCATCACCCGTACCGTCGGTCATGTAAAAGCCGTTGACGGAGTTTCCTTTGATGTTTATCCCGGAGAAACCCTCGGCTTAGTCGGAGAGTCCGGCTGTGGAAAATCCACAACTGGTCGAAGCGTCCTTCGTCTGCTAGAGCCAACCAGCGGATCAATCAAATTTAATGGACAAGAACTTGTCGGCCTAAAGCGCAAGCAGATGAATGCCTACCGCCGTCAAATGCAGATGATTTTTCAGGATCCATTTTCATCTCTAAATCCGCGCAAACCGGTGGGTCAGATAATCAGCTCGCCATTTGATATTCAAGGCATCACTCCAGTAGGCGGAGTCAAGAAGACGGTTCAGGCGTTGATGGAGCGCGTCGGGCTTAACCCAGAACACTTCAATCGCTATCCCAATGAGTTCTCGGGCGGACAGCGTCAGCGGATTGGTATTGCAAGAGCAATCGCACTAAATCCAAAAGTTATCGTCTGTGACGAACCCGTTTCGGCACTCGATGTTTCAATTCAGGCCCAAGTATTGAACTTGCTTGAAGATATCCAAAATGAGTATGGAATCGCTTACATTTTTATCGCGCACGATCTCTCGGTAGTGCGACATATTTCAAACCGCGTGGCAGTCATGTATCTGGGCAAGATTATGGAAATCGCTACCAAAGAGACTTTGTACAGCTTGCCGCTACACCCATACACTCATGCACTAATGTCGGCAGTTCCAGTGCCCGATCCAGACAAAGAGCGCAATCGTGAGCGTATTATTCTGACCGGAGATTTGCCGAGCCCGAGCAATCCACCGAGTGGCTGCGTTTTCCGCACCCGGTGTTGGAAAGCTCAGGATATCTGTGCTTCAGAGACACCCCAACTTCGAGAAATTGGCACAGACCACCTGGTGGCCTGCCATTTCCCACAGCAGGTTACTTCAGCAGGTCCAAGTTCGTTAGCGACCGGTTCAGATTTCTCTATTTAACAAGTCTTCAATACTGCGGTACACTAACAGCAGGCTTAGTCGCAAAGGTTAAGGAGAAGGAAAATGAGTAAGAATTCCGTTAGCAGTTTAAAGAAAATTTCAGTATTCGTTGTTGGCTTAACGATGGTTGTCAGTCTAAGTTCATGTGGCCGCGGGAAGAATAAGGCTGAACCTTCAGCTTCTGCTTCTGCTTCTGTTTCAGCATCAGCATCAGCATCAGCATCGCCCACCGCTTCCAAGAAGCCAACTGCTGTTCCAAAACCAACCGTTAAGCACAAGGATCCGATTCCATACAAGCCACTGGCAAAGAAGCCTTATATCGTTAAAGTCACGCCAACCCCAGAGCCAACACTGGACAAGAAGGCTAAGGCTTTTGAAACTGCCCTCAAGAAAGAACTTGGCTTGGATAAAAAGGGTTGGGATGAAAAGTACAATAGCGATCCATTGACCTACAAGCGGTTCTTCATGGAGCTACTTGATTACGCTCAAGGTGCCCTTTGCTCATACATGGCCTCTGGCGTAGACGACTTCACACTTGGCACATTCATTTCCAATGAAGTCTCTTACGACTCGACAGTCCAGCAGGCAGTCATCCATGCAACCCGTAAGGCCTATGGCTGCTCGGGCAAGTAATATCTTCTCTAATTTAGGGTCTTATCCAGATAGGGTAAGGCCCTAAATTTTTTCCCACTCGGCTAGTTCAAATGGGATTTATGTGGAGTTAAAGGCGGGAGTCAGTGTTGCGGCTTAAAGCTTGCCACGAATAATGGCTTGCTTAACCTCAGATATTGCCTGGGTAATTTGAATTCCACGGGGGCAGGCGTCGGTGCAGTTGAACGTTGTGCGGCACCGCCACACGCCTTCCTTGGAGTTGAGCACCTTCAGTCGCTCTGGAGCGCCATCGTCGCGGCTATCAAAGATAAAGCGATGGGCGCCGACAATTGCCTGCGGACCAAAGTACTGCTCGTCGGTCCAGAACACCGGACAGCTAGTGGTACATGCCGCACACAAAATGCATTTTGTGCTGTCATCAAAGCGCTCGCGTTCTGCTTGTGACTGGATCCGCTCTCGCTCGGGGGCTGGACTTGCTGGCATTAAGAATGGCAAGACTTCGCGGTAAGCAGCAAAGAATGGCTCCATGTCGACGATCAAATCTTTTTCCAGGGGTAAACCCTTGATTGCCTCAATTACAATGGGCTTAGTTACATCCAAGTCCTTCATCAAGGTTTTGCACGCCAATCGGTTCAGGCCATTAATTCGCATGGCATCCGAGCCACAAATTCCGTGCCCACAGGATCGGCGGAAGCTAAGTGAGCCATCTTGTTCCCATTTGATTTTGTGCAAGGCGTCCAATACTCGGTCAGTGGAATACATCTCTACTTCGAAATCTTCCAAATAGGTGTCTTCGCTAATTTCAGGATTAAATCGCCGAATACTGACCTTAACTGTGAATGATTGCAGCGCCTCAGCGTCACTAGTAGCCGCTGCCATGACTTTTGATTTACGCATTAGTACTTACGCTCCATTGGCTCATAGCGGGTAAACACTACTGGCTTGTACTCTAACTTGATTTCATTTTCCATCTGGTAGGCCATCGTATGCTGCATGAAATTTTCGTCATCTCGAGTCTGAAAATCTTCGCGGGCATGTGCACCACGAGACTCTTTTCGAGCGAGCGCACTGACAACCGTGACTTCAGCCAAATCAAGCAGGAAGCCTAGTTCAATCGCCTCAAGCAGATCTGTGTTGTAGCGCTTTCCCTTATCTTGAATAGAAACATTAGCTAGTCGAGCCTTCAAGCCACGCACATCGGTTAACGCTTGCGTCAATGTTTCTTCATTGCGGTAAACCTGAGCATTCAAGTCCATGGTGTCCTGCATGGCACGGCGCAAGGTTGCTACGCGCTCTTTACCTGAGTTGTTGAGCACCTCGGTGAGTAAGCTCTCTACCTCGCCTGTGGGGTTTTCCGGCAATGGAGCAAAGTCCGCTTCGAGCGCGTACTCTGCAGCAGCTATACCCGCCCGACGACCAAATACGTTGATATCGAGAAGTGAATTTGTGCCCAAGCGGTTGGCTCCGTGGACGGAGACACAAGCAACTTCACCAGCAGCGTACAAACCAGGTACAAAGTCAGTGTTGTTGCGCAGCACCTTAGTTGTAACATCTGTTGGCACGCCACCCATGGCATAGTGGGCTGTTGGGAATACCGGTACTCGCTCAGTTAGTGGATCAACACCCAAGTAGGTTCGGGCAAATTCCATAATGTCCGGCAGTTTGGTTTCAATCTGCTCGGCTGGCAAGTGGGTTAAGTCCAGGTAGACATAGTCTTTGTGCGGACCAGCACCACGACCTTCGCGAACTTCCAACACCATTGCCCGGGCCACCATGTCCCGAGGAGCTAAATCTTTGATTGTTGGCGCATAGCGTTCCATGAAACGCTCACCGGAGGCGTTACGCAGGATGCCACCTTCACCTCGAGCACCTTCAGTTAGAAGGACCCCAAGTCCTGCCAGGCCAGTCGGGTGGAACTGATAAAACTCCATGTCCTCAAGCGGTAAACCTTTGCGTAGCACCAGGCCCATACCATCGCCAGTTAAGGTGTGGGCATTCGAAGTCGTCTTCCAAACTTTGCCGTAGCCTCCTGTGGCTAAGATGACACTTTTCGCTTGGAAGACATGTAGTTCACCAGTAGCTAACTCGTAAGCAACCACACCGGCCGTTACGGGATTTCCAGCACCATCTTTGTTAAACAACAGGTCGAGTACATAGAACTCATTGAAAAATTCCACATTCTGCTTAATGCAGTTTTGGTACAAAGTCTGCAGGATCATGTGACCAGTACGATCGGCGGCGTAGCATGAGCGTCGCACAGCTGCTTCGCCATGGTTGCGAGTGTGCCCACCAAACCGACGTTGATCAATCTTGCCTTCCGGTGTGCGGTTGAAAGGTAAACCCATCTTCTCGAGATCGATGACCGCGTCAATTGCTTCTTTACACATAACTTCGGCAGCATCTTGATCAACCAGATAATCGCCACCCTTAATGGTGTCGAATGTATGCCACTCCCAGTTATCTTCTTCTACGTTAGCCAGCGCTGCACACATACCGCCTTGAGCCGCACCCGTATGGGAGCGCGTTGGGTAAAGCTTAGTCAGTACTGCAGTGCTCGCCCGTGAGCTAGATTCCAGCGCAGCACGCATTCCAGCACCACCAGCACCCACGATGATGACGTCGAACTTATGGGTTTGCATCAGGCTCCTGATTACTTGATGTTGGGATCAAAAGTGAAAATAACTAAAGTTCCGAGAAGTACGATGAATACCACGGTTACGGCGAGTAGCACCTGCAGAATTTTCCGAGTTCGGGCACTTTCTGCGTAGTCATTGATGATCGTACGAAGGCCATTTCCACCATGCAACATGGCTAACCAAAGTTGAACTAAATCCCACACCTGCCAGAAGGGGCTTGCCCATCGGCCGGCTACGAATGCGAAATTGATTCGCTGAACTCCGCCGTCAAGGATATTCATGATAAATAGGTGTCCGAGTACTAGGAACACCAAAATAATGCCCGAGATCCGCATGAATAGCCATGAGTAAAGTTCATAATTTGTTCGACCAGCGCGTTGTAGCTTTGGTGCTTGCAGAGCAGTGTTGGGGGACTGATTGGCCATTAGTTGCCGCCGAACATTTGCTCAAAAGTATGTTTTGTCATGAAGTAAAACCCAGGAACCATAATGATGACCCAAAGCGCACTAATCGCCCACAACATTACTCTGTGATACTTCGGCCCCTTACTCCAGAAGTCCACCAAGATTAGTCGAATCCCATTTAAAGCGTGATACAAAACAGCGCCAGTGAGTCCAACTTCTAGAAAATTAACAATCGGCGTTTTGTAGGTGTCGATAACCGCGTCGTAGGCCTGCGGTGAGACTCGAACCAATGCGGTATCCAGAACGTGAGTGAAAAGAAAGAAAAAGACCGCTACGCCCGTGATGCGATGGGCAACCCAAGACCACATGCCTTCACGGCCACGGTACAAAGCAGCGGGGAGCGATGCCATTAGTGCCCTTTCAGAGCGGGAATACTAGTTAAATCGTAGTAGAGACAAGGAAAAGTGCCTATGTGAGTGAGCACATTGTCAGCAAGGTCACATCTGGCTAACGGCTGGCTAACGCTGGGCTAGTCAACAATTTCTAGCAACACAGTGCCGCTTGTCACAGTAGCGCCAATTTCAGCGCTAATTCCCTTGATTGTGCCCGTTTTATGGGCAGTTAATGGTTGCTCCATTTTCATGGCTTCAAGTACCACAACTAGTTCACCAGCAGCCACCGTTTGACCTTCAGTAACGGCTATTTTGACGATTGTTCCTTGCATCGGAGCGACTACAGAGTCACCCGTAGTTGAGGCTAATGCTTTTTTCGTTCTGGTCGGTTTACGCTTTTTCGGATTATTCACACTAAATGACGATGGGAGCACAACTTCTACGCGGCGCCCATTGACTTCGACTGTGATTGGAGCACGGTGATCATCAGAGTCTTCAACCGAACCAGTTCCAGTAAATGGCGAGATAGTGTTATTGAACTCCGTTTCAATCCACCGGGTGTGCACCGCAAAATCTCCGTCAGCTGCTGAAAAGGCCGATTCGGTCAAGACAACTTTGTGAAATGGAATGACAGTGGCTATTCCAGCAACTTCAAATTCCGCCAGTGCCCGTTGTGACCGAGCAATTGCTTCATCACGAGTCGCTCCCGTAACTATCAGCTTGGCTAGAAGTGAATCAAAGTTTCCGCCAATAATGTCACCTTTGGCAAAGCCAGTATCTACCCGCACACCAGGGCCAGCGGGTAAAGTCCATTGGTCCAAAGTTCCGGGCGCAGGCAAGAAGCCACGACCTGGGTCCTCGCCGTTAATCCGAAATTCAATAGAGTGCCCCGAAACTTTTGGATCGTCGTAGCCAAGTGCTTCGCCTTGGGCAATACGGAATTGTTCTCGAACTAGGTCAATTCCAGTGACTTCTTCTGAGACTGGGTGCTCTACCTGAAGGCGAGTATTAACTTCAAGAAACGAAATGGTGCCATCTTGTCCTATGAGGAATTCACAAGTACCGGCGCCAACGTATCCTGCCTCGCGCAAAATCGCCTTACTAGATGAATAAAGTTCTGAAATTTGCGCATCCGATAAGTAAGGTGCAGGCGCTTCCTCAACAAGCTTTTGATGACGACGTTGCAATGAGCAATCTCGAGTTGAGACCACAACCACATTTCCATGCTCATCAGCAAGACATTGAGTTTCGACATGCCTTGGTCGATCCAAGTAACGTTCCACGAAACATTCTCCACGGCCAAAAGCTGCAACGGCCTCGCGGACAGCTGAATCGTAGAGTTCTGGGATTTCTTCCAACGTGCGCGCCACTTTGAGTCCGCGCCCACCGCCACCGAATGCGGCTTTGATTGCAACTGGCAGACCGAATTCTTTTGCAAACGCTACAACTTCGTCACTACTGGTAACTGGGTCTGGCGTACCTGGAACCTGTGGGGCCCCTGCTTTGGCTGCAATGTGACGCGCTGAGACTTTGTCACCCAAGTCTCTGATTGCTGCAGGTGGTGGTCCAATCCAAATCAACCCAGCATCAATAACAGCCTGAGCAAAATCAGCATTCTCTGACAGAAAGCCATATCCAGGATGAACTGCGTTTGCCCCGGATTTCTTGGCTGCGTCAATAAGTTTGTCAATGACAAGGTAGCTATCGGCTGCAGTGTTGCCACCAAGGGAGAACGCCGCATCTGCCATCTTGACATGGATTGAATCGCGATCTGGCTCGGCGTAAACTGCGACGCTGGCAATTCCGGCATCGCGACAAGCACGAATAACTCGAACTGCAATCTCGCCTCGGTTGGCAATTAATACCGAGGTAATTTTCTGCTGTTTAGCCACTAGCTGCTCCTTGCTGATGCTTGTCCAAGTCTATTGGGTTAGCGATTTTTCTTTATTTCCTTACTTCCACAAGGATGTCCAGGAGATTCCCAGTTCACCCGCAAGTTGCCGAAGCAGCGACATGGACATCCCGGCTACTGCCGCCACGTCGCCATCAATGCGGGTTATGAATGCGCTACTACGTCCTTCGTGAGTAAAACCGCCAGCAACTCCAAGCGGTTCACCACTTGCAACATAGTCGTCGATTTCTGCATCAGTGACATGTCCAAAATGTATCTGAGCGCCTGCTACTCCAGTGCGTGTCTGTCCGGTAGCGAGGTCATGTACCCAATGCCCACTGTGCAAGTAGCCAGTCTTGCCACGCATCTGCTGCCAGCGCTGCCTAGCCACTTCGGGAGTTACAGGTTTGCCGTAACTAACACCGTCAAGCTCCAACATGGAGTCGGCGGCAATGATAAGCAAGTTCCCCTCGCTTGTAACTTTGATATTTTGCACAACTGCTTCACCTTTGGCAGTAGCAAGTGCGACAACCAATTGAGCAGTACTAATCGGTCCTAGATGCGCTTCAAGCAAATCCTCGTCTACCTGACTTACTTGGACATACGGATCTATTCCGGAGTCAACCAGTAATCGAAATCTTGAAGTTGAGGCGGAGGCAAGTAAAACAGCGCGGGACATGTTTACGAAGGAAGGCTCGAGCGACGCCAGCTGTCTTGGCTACGCACCACTGGCTTTCGCACCACATGTTCTGGCTTATTCCATTCTGGGTGCCTTCGATCTGCAGTCGTAAGTGCAGTCAATCTACGAGTTAACACTGCTACAAGCGCTGCCAACTCATCCGCAGTAAGTTCCCCTTTAACGACTTTGAAATCTTTCATCAGAGTGGAATGTTTCCGTGTTTCTTAGGTGGCATCGTCTGGCGCTTGCCACGCAGGCTGCGCAATGCCTTGGTAATACTTACTCGGGTTTCGTGTGGTGCGATAACCGAATCAATGTAACCCAAATCTGCGGCTAAGTACGGGTTAGCCAGCGTGTCGTCATAATCAGCGACAAACTGCGCACGCGCCTTCTCTGCATCTTTGGCAGCCGCCAGCTCCTTGCGATAAAGAATGTTAACTGCACCTTGTGCACCCATCACAGCAATCTGCGCAGTTGGCCAAGCCAAATTAATATCTGCGCCGAGATGTTTTGAACCCATGACAATGTATGCGCCGCCGTAGGCCTTACGGGTAATCACGGTAACGAGTGGAACTGAAGCCTCAGAGTACGCGTATAGCAATTTTGCTCCACGTCGAATGATCCCTTGGTATTCCTGGTCGGTGCCCGGCAAGAAGCCGGGTACATCAACAAACGAAATGATTGGAATGTTAAAAGCATCGCAGGTGCGAACAAATCGAGCGGCTTTTTCGCTGGCATCTATGTCTAGTGCTCCAGCAAATTGCATCGGCTGATTTGCAATGATACCTACCGACTCGCCCTCGATTCGGCCAAGTCCAGTAATGATGTTTGGTGCAAACAACGGCTGCGTTTCAAGGAAGTCGCCATCGTCAAGAACACTTTCAATTAGCTTGTGCATGTCGTAGGGCTGATTTGCTGAATCAGGAACTAAACCATCTAATTCACGATCTTCATCAGTAATTTCTAAATCTGCAGTAACAGCGAGTGAGGGCACTTCATCTAGATTGTTGCTTGGTAAGAACGAAAGCAAATGCTTCACATAATCAAAAGCATCGTCTTCATCATGAGCCATGTAATGCGCAACACCCGATTTTGTACTGTGGGTTAATGCACCGCCCAATTCTTCGAAACCAACTTCTTCGCCAGTGACAGTCTTGATTACATCGGGGCCAGTAATGAACATGTGCGCGGTTTTATCCACCATAATGATGAAGTCGGTTAGCGCAGGGGAGTAAACCGCGCCACCAGCACTAGGACCAACCATCAGTGAGATTTGTGGAATGACTCCTGATGCCCGCGTATTGCGCTTGAAAATTTCACCGTACATGGCAAGCGAGGCAACACCTTCTTGAATTCGAGCACCACCAGAATCGTTGATTCCGATTATTGGGCACCCAGTTTTCAAGGCCAGGTCCATCACTTTAACAATTTTCTGACCCATCACCTCGCCCAGTGAGCCGCCAAATACCGTGAAGTCTTGGGAAAACACGCAAACCGGCCGTCCATCGATTGTGCCAAAGCCAGTGATGACACCATCGCCGTATGGCCGATTAGCCTCCATACCAAAATTGGTCGATCGGTGCCGGGCCATTGCATCTAGCTCTTGGAAGGAGCCCTCGTCGAGTAGGTGCATAATTCGCTCTAAGGCCGATAACTTGCCTTTGGCCTGCTGCTTTTCGGCGGACGCAACTTGGCGCTGTGCAATTGCTTGGCGATGTTCGTTCAATTTCGCGATCTTGCTAACAGTAGTGTGCTTATCTTGCTCGGAACTCACCCGGTACCTCCACAGTTATCCCTAGTGTTCTACCCTAGCGATATGAGCAACATTGGTGTATTCCCTGAGGCCGAACCGCTTGATATTGGGCGAATTTCCCAGATTCTAGGATTGCTAGGAACAAGTTGGCAGCAGGTTCGAGTTTTGGACACAGTTGATTCAACAAATAATGAAATTGCTCGACATCTCCAGGCCATCACACCGGGAACTCCACTGATCGTGCTAGCCGAGGAACAGACCAGTGGTTTAGGTCGACTCGGGCGTAGCTGGAGTAGCCAACATGGGAAGGGATTGGCATTAAGCCTCGGACTGTCGATTGTTGACGCAGACCTGACCCCGAGTTCCCTACCACTTGTTGTCGGACTTGCCGTAACCAAAGTTTTATCGGAACTCGCAATTCCTGCCCAATTGAAATGGCCTAATGATGTGGTCTTCTTGAACGAAGATGGCACAGTTCGAAAGTGCGGCGGGATTTTAGTCCAGCAAACTGGCGATTACTTCGTGATTGGAATAGGAGTAAACATCACGCATCTCGTAAGCGAATTACCGACAGAGGCCGCTACCTCTTTGTTTGTTGAGGGCTTTCTAATTGACCGCAATGAACTTGCGGCTCGAATCATCAACAAGATTGAAATTTTGTTATCTGACTCAACCGATTGGGTAGACCAATACTCAGAAGTATGCTCGTCGCTTGGTCGCGCAGTTGAGGTTGTGCAAATCTCTGGCGACGATATCTCTGGTACTGCCGTGCGAGTAACTGGAAGCGGTTCATTAGTTTTGTTATCTGATGATGGTGAAGTCGAGATCACCATAGGCGATGTGCGGCATGCAACTATAGATTGATTTACTTTTCAGGCCCTGAGTCACTTGCCTGAATCGCTTCCGGTGACTTTGGTTCTAAAAAGACCCATTTGCGATAGCTCCAAAATCGAAAGAGTGTTCCCAGAAGCAGGCCGATTCCATTGCCACTTATGTTGTCAGCAAGTCGACTGGTGAAATCCAAGCCGTAATGGCTGATAGCTAGACAGGTCAGTTGTATTCCCGTGCCAACTACATTCAGTAGGAAAAACAGGGTGTATTCCCGCCGGTATGAGGTGCGGGCTCGCTCGCTAAAAGTCCAGAATCGATTACCAAAGTATGCACAAGTTGTTGCCACTACTGCACTGATCGCTTTTGCTGTTAGTGGCTTTGATGATAATGGTCCGTGTAACAGCAGGTTGAAGATGCCCACATCAATTACATAAGCAAAAAGGCCAATTGCACCGAACTTTGCAACTTCATTCTTGAGGCGATCAAGAGCCTTACGGATTTCCACCCGTTCAGATTACTGCCAATATGGGGTTGAAGATGTTTCCTTGGCGGATGTGGGGTAGGTTGAAGCAATCTGATGTGCGACAGAGGTGAACTTACTTGTCCCCAAATATATTGGTGATTGAAGACGATCATGCAGTATCCGAGACGCTTGACTTAATTCTGCAGTCAGCAGGATTCAATGCCTCGTTTTCTTACGATGGGTCGGACGCAATTGAGACCTTCAAAGCAACCAATCCTGACCTAGTACTACTTGATCTGAATTTGCCAAATCTTGATGGTCTTGATGTTTTCAAGGGAATTAGGGCCATCAGTGCCGTTCCAATCATCATTCTTACCGCTCGAGATAATTCTGACGACATTGTCAAAGGCCTAGAACTTGGCGCTGATGATTACATCCCAAAGCCATGGCGCAGTAATGAAGAGTTGATTGCTCGAATTAAATCACGGTTGCGTCCAGTTGAGTTATCGAGTGCCTCCGAACTTCGAATCGGTGACATCGTCATTGATGTACTCGGCCACAAAGTTCGTCGCGGTACCACAGTTATTCCGCTTACAGTTTTGGAATTTAAGATTTTGGCAACTCTGGCAAAACAGCCGGCAAAAGTTTTCACTCGCGAGGCACTTTTAGAAGAGGTTTGGGACTATCGCCACTCTGCAGATACTCGGCTGGTGAATGTCCATATTCAGCGCTTGCGCGCCAAAGTTGAATTAGATCCCGATAAGCCAGAGATTGTGGTAACTGTTCGCGGTGTCGGGTATAAGGCTGGCCCGGCCTAACTTGCCGTGTTTTAAGTTCACAGCCAAGGTTTTCCACAATAATCCTGAGCTACTCCAGACACCAATTTCATTCACTTAACTAATTGTGTGCCCATATCACAGGTGCTATTTCCTCCCGTCTGTCTGTTCTGTAATCAACTGGAGCAGGTTTTGTGTAAATCGTGCCAATCGTCAATTAAGGTTTCCTGTGACCCAACCCTGACTGGGATTGCACAGAGTTGGAGCGCGGGTCCTTATGCGGACCCACTGCGCGGTGCGATCTTGGCCTACAAATCTGGACATCAGGAGAAGTCACTTGGACTCGCGAGAGTTCTTGAGTTGGTTTTACTGCGTTCGAAAATCCCGCCTAGCACACTGGTCCCACTGCCAAGCAGTACAGCCAAGGTACATAGTCGTGGCTTCGACACTATTGGCCTATTAGTAACCCAGATCGCCCGACGTACTGGCCTGCAGGTTGCCCCAATCTTGCGTTACGACAAGTTTACGCGCGAGCAGGTTGGGTTAAATCGAAGTCAGCGCCAGCAAAATATGCGCTCTGCATTCAAGACTTCGGTACCAATTTCTGGCGCTGTTGTGCTAGTTGATGATGTAGTTACTACTGGGGCAACAGTTGTCTGGGCAGCAAAAAGTCTGCGAATTGCAGGTGCCCAAAAAATCTTCTTGATTTCTCTGTGCCGAACCTAAAAACGGGGTTACGGTGAATATGTGACACCCACTCGGGAGATACCTTGTGTGGCAGAGGCTCGTTTTTGGAGCGACTCTGCAATCCCGTATTGCCGGTCAGTGGCAAATAGCCCGAGTGGGTGCCATTTACAAGACCGAGCTCGCCTGAATCAAATGAGGAAATGACATGAGAAATTCAATTGAAAGATCGACCACTTCTAACTTGAACATCGTCATTCACGGTCGCCACACAGCAGTTTCAAAAAATTTCAAAGAACAGGTAACCGCCAAACTGAGTCGGATTGAACGATTCTCGTTAAACATCACCCGGGTCGATGTTGAAGTAACGCACGAGTCAAATCCGCGACAGAGCGAGCGGGCATTTGAAATAGAACTCACATCAGATGGCACTGGTCCATTTGTCCGCGCTATGGCTCACGCGGCAGACCAATACACTGCCTTTGATCTGGCTTTTGAGCGCTTTGAAGAGCAGTTGCGCAGATTGCACGAGCGAAATAAATCCATCAAACACCAGCGACCAAGCCCAAGCCCAGTGCTTGACTTCAACATGGACTTGGTAGCCAATGACGCCGCAAAGCCTGATGCGGATTTGGTGCTTTCGAGTGGGCCGTTACAGGTTGAACTCAAACATCCATCGATTCCTGAACTTTCAGTCGAGCAGGCGGTTGAGCGGATGGAAGCAAGCGGATTGAAGTTTTTGCTGTTTATTGATTCGGACTCAGGACTGCAAAGTGTGCTTTACCCACGGCATGGTTACGATTACGGTTTGGTGCAGCTCGACCAAGTTAGTTAGCTTGCTAAACACCGAACCTACGATTTCGGATGGCAAACGAGCGAAGCGCGCGCAAGAAGTCAATCTTTCGAAAGTTTGGCCAGTAGGCTTCACAAAAATAGAACTCAGAATGAGCACTCTGCCAGAGTAGAAAACCGCTGAGCCGTTGCTCTCCTGATGTGCGAATCACTAGATCAGGATCGGGCTGTCCTTTGGTGTAAAGGTGATCGGCAATGTGTTCTAGGTCAAGCATGTTTGCTAGCTCGTCCAAGGAGGTGCCGGCCTTTGCATGTTCTTGTAGGAGCGATTTAACTGCATCGACTACTTCGCGCCTTCCACCGTATCCAACCGCAATGTTTACGACTAAGCCCTCGCTTTTGCTTGAGCTGAGTTGGGCGGAAGTCAAGATGTTGGCGGTATTCGCTGGAAGCAAAGTTAGGGAACCCACAGGATTAATCTGCCAGCGGCCGGTTTCAGCTAGCGAAGTTACCGTATTTTCAATTACCCGCAACAATGGCTCAAGTTCTTCTGGCTTTCGAGCCAGGTTATCGGTCGAGAGCAACCAGAGTGTGACTACTTTGACATCAACTTCTTCACACCAACCCAGAAACTCGGCAATTTTGGCACCACCTGCTCGATGGCCATGTTCCGAAGAGGAACCTTGTCCGGCGGCCCAGCGCCGATTCCCATCAAGAATTACGCCAACATGCGCCGGCAATTGTTCTCGAGGCAGGCGATGAGCGAGGCGATGTCCGTATAGGTCATATGCGACATCTCCAACGAGTTTTTTAAATCGCCCCATAACATCAGATTAGTGCTCATCAGAAATGATTAGGTACATAGAGCGGCAACCTTTTGTTAACAAATCCATACGGCGTGGGACACACATCTCTGGAATTTTTGGGCGTATTGTCCCTGATATCAGGGTGGACGGGGAAGCCACCCCAGAGCAAAACTGAATGTGAAGTGGTCGCGTGAACCAGCGCCGAACCTTCGTAATTGATACGAGCGTCTTGCTATCCGATCCAAACGCCTTATTTCGTTTCGACGAACACGAGGTTGTCATACCGATTGTTGTGATCACAGAATTGGAAGCAAAGCGAACCCATCCAGAACTTGGCTACTTTGCACGTTCGGCTCTTAGAGCTCTCGATGATTTACGAATTAAATTCGGCCGCCTAGATGCACCAATTCCCTTGGGTGATAAAGGTGGTGAGTTGCATGTTGAACTCAATCACACCGATGCCGAAGTGCTTCCTGCCGGATTTCGACTTGGCGATAACGACACCAGAATATTAGCTGTTGCAAAAAGTCTTGCCGACGAAGGCAAGACTGTGGTTCTAGTCAGTAAAGATTTACCTCTTAGGGTAAAGGCGTCAGCGGTTGGACTTGAGGCTCAGGAATACCGGGCCGAGATTGTGCCATCAAGTGGTTGGACGGGCATGACCGAATTGACGGTTTCGGCAAATGACATTGATGATTTGTACGACGAAGAAGTAATTGAGCTTGAAGCAGTTCGAGACCTTCCTTGCCATACAGGCGTTGTCCTTGCAAGTGAGCGCGGTAGCGCATTAGGCCGGGTAACTGCCGATAAGCAGCTCAAGTTAGTTCGAGGCGACCGTGAAGCCTTTGGAATTCATGGCAGAAGTGCAGAGCAACGAATTGCCCTTGACTTACTACTTGACCAAGAAGTAGGAATTGTTTCGCTCGGTGGTCGAGCCGGAACAGGTAAGAGTGCGCTAGCACTTTGCGCTGGCCTGGAAGCAGTATTGGAGCGTCGTCAGCACCGCAAAGTTGTTGTGTTCCGCCCTTTGTATGCGGTTGGCGGTCAAGAATTGGGCTACTTGCCAGGAACTGAAAATGAAAAAATGTCCCCGTGGGCGCAGGCAGTCTTTGACACATTGTCTGCAGTTGCCTCGGCTGATGTCATTGAAGAAATCGTCGATCGTGGAATGTTGGAGGTGTTGCCACTAACCCACATAAGAGGGCGATCACTGCATGACACTTATGTGATCGTGGATGAAGCACAGTCGCTTGAGCGCAATGTTTTACTAACCGTGCTTTCGCGCATTGGTAAAGGTAGTCGAGTTGTGCTTACCCATGACGTCGCACAGCGAGATAACCTGCGAGTTGGTAGACATGACGGTGTGGTTGCGGTAGTTGAGAAACTTAAGGGTCATCCGCTCTTTGCCCACGTAACTCTGACCCGTTCAGAGCGCTCGCCAATCGCGGCATTAGTAACAGATTTACTCGAAGAGTTGCCAGTCTGATTCGCTAAAAGCTAGAGAACCGGATTTAGGAAAGTTCGCGTCGTGCTGGCGTAGAAGTCGTTACCTTTATCGTCAATCACGACAAACGCTGGGAAGTTAACCACATCAATCTTCCAGACTGCTTCCATTCCCAGGTCAGCAAAGTCTAAAACTTCAACCTTGGTGATGTTTTCTGTCGCCAAAATTGCAGCGGGCCCGCCAATGGAACCAAGGTAAAAACCGCCATGTTTGGCGCAGGACTTCACAACAGCTTCACTGCGATTACCTTTGGCCAACATCACCATTGAGCCGCCGAGTTCTTGGAATCGCTCAACATAACTATCCATCCGACCCGCAGTTGTTGGACCAAATGACCCAGATGCATATCCGACAGGCGTCTTGGCTGGGCCAGCGTAATAAACGGCGTACTCACGAAAATATTGAGGCAGTTCTTCACCTCGTTCTAACATTTCCAAAATTCGAGCATGCGCAATATCGCGGGCCACGATAAGAGAGCCAGTTAGCGATAGCCGCGTTTTCACCGGACAAACTGATAGTTGTTCTTGGATTTTTGTCATTGGCTGACTGAGGTCTATTTCAACCACATCGTCGGCCAAATGGGTATCGGTAATCTCTGGCAAAAATCGGGCTGGCTCGCGGTCTAATTTCTCAATGTATGCGCCACTGTGATTTATTCGCACGATGGCTTGCCGATCAGCCGAACATGAGACAGCGATTGCAATTGGACATGATGCTCCATGCCGAGGCAGGCGGATTACTCGGACATCGTGACAGAAATATTTGCCTCCAAATTGCGCGCCGATTCCAAATTGCTGTGTTAGCTGCAAGATCTGCGCTTCTAAGTTAGGATCCCGAAAGCCGATTCCAAATTCGCCGCCACTAGTTGCCATGCCGTCTAGATAACGAGTACTTGCTAATTTGGCAACCTTCAAGGCATATTCCGCACTAGTGCCACCTACGACAACCGCCAAGTGGTAGGGCGGACAAGCCGAGGTTCCAATTTGTCGAAGTTTGTCTGACATGAATTCCATGAAGCGCTTTGGATTCAAAACCGCTTTGGTTTCTTGATACAAGAAACTCTTATTAGCGCTTCCACCACCTTTTGCGATGAAAAGCATTTCATATTCATTTTCATGACCAGGTTTGGTGTCTGAATAAATTTCAATCTGCGCTGGCAGGTTTGATCCTGTATTTTTTTCATCCCACATGGTGACGGGAGACATTTGAGAGTAGCGAAGATTTAGTTTCTGGTAGGCAATGTAGATGCCTTTGCTTAGCGCCTCTTCATCATTACCTGGTGTCAGTACTTGCGAACCTCGCTTTGCCGAGATAATTGCGGTGCCGGTGTCTTGGCACATCGGCAGCACACCGCCGGCAGAAACATTAGCGTTTTTCAATAAGTCGAGGGCAACAAAGCGGTCATTGCTTGAGGCATCAGGGTCATCAATGATGGCTCGAAGTTGCACTAGATGATCAGTGCGCAAATAGTGCGAAATGTCATGAATTGCTTCGTAGGCCACTTTCTCTAAAGTCTCAGTCGAAATAGTTAGAAAAGTGCGATTGCCCAATGTTTCCGTGGCGATTCCATCAGTGGTGATAAGCCGGAATTCAGGATTAGGTGGCGTAGCACCCAACATTTCTGAATACTGAAAATCAACCATGCCTTAAGCCTACGCCCGAACATCGCGATTAGCGGTTTGCCCAAGCGCCAGAAAAGCAAAGTGCAAGTAAACAGGGCAAGATAAGAGCATGGCAAAAAAGCGGGGCCGAGAAACTGCACGCGATATGGTTTTCAGTATGGGAGCGGTGCTTTTAACCGTCCTAGTTATCCTGACAATCACCTTTCGTAAGCACGACCAAACATTGCCTGAAGCGAATTTCACTTCGGCACTTTCGGCGGCACAGGCACAAAGCAATTGGCCAGTTTTTATTCCAAGTGTCGAAATTCTTAATAGCCCAACAAAATTTAAGTTAACCCAAGCTCGGTATGAGGCGGAGTCTTATGGAAACTCCACAGACACGCGTTGGTATCTGGGTTATCGAACTGCCGAGAATAGGTACATCTCACTGTGGCAAAGTGATGGTCAAATCGAACAGATTGTTGCAACCGCCAGTAATGAAGGGCAATGTATCGGGTCGGTGCAAATTGCCGGCAAACTGTGGCAAAAATGCAGTCAGGCTAAGCCGTTGTCCCGAGTTATTTTTCGCAAGGATGGCGACACGGTATTGGTTGTATCAGGAACCGAGTCCTTTCCAAACCTAATCAATTTCGCGGCTGGACTAAGGAAGTCCTAAAGCCTCTCTGGTCAGGTTTGCAGACTACGATTGCATTATGACTGAAGACTTTGCCAACCTGTCTTACGAGCAGGCAAAGGCGGCGTTAGATGAAGTTGTGGCAAAGATTGAAAATAAGGATTTGCCACTTGATGAGATGGTTACTCTATGGGAGCAGGGCGAGAAGTTAGCAGCCGTATGCGAAAAGCATTTACAGAGTGCACGCGCCCGTTTAGTGGCGCTTCGCCCTGAGTTGACTTCCGAATAAGTCAATCGACTGAATCAACTGTGCTATTTAATCCGTACGGATTACTTGAACAGTTAATAAGCCATCGGCAACTTTGACGGTAATTGTTTCATCTTCCGAAATTTGATTCGTTGATTTAATTACCTGTTGCTTTGCGTTGCGGGCAATTGCATAGCCACGATCTAGAGTTCCTTGGGGCGAGAGTGCCCGAAGTGTGCCCGTGATTCCTTTTAGCTCAGCTACACCGAGTTGCACTTTAGTAAACACTTTGCTTTGTAACTGATTTCGAGTTGCCGAGTTAGCCGTTATGCGCTGGTCAATTAAGACTGAGGGGTTTGCTAATGCCGGCTTTGCTTTTACCTGTGCCAGTTCTTGACCCAACCTGGAAATTTTGGTCATCGTGCTGCTAGCTAGCTGATTTCGAGCAGCAATGACAAACGCAATCTCCTCCATTAAATCAGGCACGATTTTATTGGCCGCATCGGTTGGTGTTGAGGCTCGATAGTCAGCAACATAATCAACAAGCGGCCGATCCTCCTCATGGCCAATTGCTACGACAATTGGACTTTGGGCCGCTGAAATTGTTCGAATTAGCGATTCGTCACTAAACGGCAAGAGGTCTTCAAAGCTTCCGCCGCCGCGCGCAATGACAATTACATCTATGTCAGAGATAGCATCTAGTTCGGTCAGCGCTTGGCATACTTCCCTTACCGCAGTGGCACCTTGCACTTTTACTTCCCGAACTTCAAATTCAGCCTCTGGCCACCTTCGCCTCGTGTTTTCGATTACGTCATGTTTCGCATCACTGTTTTTGCCACAAATTAATCCGATTCTCCTGGGCAAAAATGGAATTGGCTTTTTGCGTTCTTCGGCAAACAATCCTTCAGCAGCCAAAACATTTCGGAGTGCCTCAAGCCGAGCTAGCAGTTCACCAATTCCAACCGCGCGTATTTGCAAAATCTTGAACTGCAAAGTTCCCTTGTTCTTCCACCAATCGGCTTTAACCTGAGCAATAACCCTGGATCCCTGTTCAATCGGGGGACTAACATCCAGTGTGGCTCGCTCCCAAGTGAATAATTTGATGGTTGCGTCACTGTCCACATCGCGAAGACTGACAAACGACAATCCGCCCCTCGTACTTAGTTCTGCGATTTGACCCTCAACCCAGATAGTGCCCAAGCGACCAACGTAATCAGCCATCATGGCACTGAGTCCAGATACCGGCACTGGAGTTTGCGGGTCTTTTCCTGGCAGAGCAGGATCTACAACAGTCACAGGTTCCATTCTGCCTTGTGAGCGTGATATTTAACTGTGGCTTACGATAGGTGTGTGAGCAAAAAAATTCTATTGGCCAAACCTCGTGGTTATTGCGCTGGCGTCGACCGAGCTGTTGAAACTGTCAAACAAGCCCTAGAACTTTACGGCTCACCAATTTATGTGCGAAAGCAGATTGTGCACAACAAGCACGTAGTTTCCGCTCTTGAAGAGCGCGGAGCAATCTTCGTTGATGAAACCGATGAAGTGCCCGAAGGTGCAACCGTTGTTTTCAGCGCTCACGGTGTCGCACCAAGTGTGCATGAAGAGGCACAGACTCGAAACCTCAAAACGATTGACGCAACCTGCCCGCTGGTGACCAAAGTCCACGCCGAAGCTAGAAGATTTGGCAACGAGGATTATCAGATCCTGCTCATTGGTCATGAAGGTCATGAAGAAGTTGAAGGCACTATGGGTGAAGCCGTAGGCAACATAACCTTGGTTGATGGCCTTGATCAAGTTGAAACTGTAGAAATTGATCCAGATCGCCCAGTAGCCTGGCTGTCCCAAACCACTTTGTCGGTTGACGAGACACTTACTGCGGTTGCTAGATTGCGCGAGCGATTCCCGCAGCTAATTGATCCGCCTAGTGATGACATTTGCTACGCAACTCAAAATCGCCAGGTTGCCGTCAAGGAAATCGCCAAAAAATGTGACTTGATGCTGGTGGTAGGTTCTGCAAACTCATCTAATACCGTTCGCCTTGTTGACGTGGCATTGGAAAACGGCACAGCGCAGGCTTATCGAATTGATTTCGCCAGCGAGATTCACGAGGAGTGGCTTGCTGGAGTTTCTACTGTTGGACTAACAAGTGGCGCTTCGGTACCAGAACTGTTGGTAGATGATGTTTTAGTCTGGCTGGCGAATCATGGATTTGCAGATGTCGAAGAAGTAACTACAGCGGACGAGCATTTGATGTTTTCTTTGCCGCGAGAATTGCGTCGAGACATTAAAGCAGCGAAAGCCTAATCTGTTCGCCCGCGAAAATAGTGAGTTAGCACAGCAATAATTGTGGCGGCTAGAATCCACAAGAAGTGCGATCCAAGCCCATAGACCAACAAGAAAACCTGTTGCACTTTCCATGATCCGCCAGCATTTGTTGCAAACTGGCCTACGGTTATTAACGAGACTAACCAGGCAATCGCCGGCGCACAGTAACTTGCCAGAAAATCCTTCTGATTAATCTTCAGTGAGATCAGCAGGCTGCTAGCCACCAAAGTTACATCCGCAACTATTCCAATCCGGTGATTAAATGCGATATTGAATGCCATAGCCAAAGTTACCCAAATCGTAGTTAGCAATATTGCTAAGCCAAACCGTAAGCCAGACTGGGAGTCATCCTCCTGGGCCAACTCTTCATTAATCGCCATACTCATACGGTAGTACCAAAGTGCTCAGACCTATGCATGAGCAATCGCAAGTTGTGGCGACTACGCTTGGGTTTATGGGTTTAACAATCGGAATTGTCGGCTTACCAAATGTCGGGAAATCAACGCTATTTAACGCACTCACACGCAATAATGTTTTGGCCGCAAATTACCCGTTCGCAACCATCGAGCCCAACACTGGGGTCGTTGCCGTTCCAGATAGTCGACTTGATGTTTTGGCAAAGATTTTTAGCTCGCAAGAGATTTTGCCTGCAACAGTTACATTCGTTGATATTGCAGGAATTGTCCGTGGCGCAAGCGAAGGCGAAGGGCTTGGCAACAAGTTCTTAGCGAACATCCGCGAGTCAGATGCAATCTGCCAAGTAATCCGAGCGTTCTCAGATCCAGACGTTATTCATGTCGATGGAAAAGTTTCCCCTGCGGACGATATCGAAACGATTAATACTGAACTTATCTTGGCTGATCTACAAACGCTGGAAAAGGCTATTCCGAGATTGTCCAAGGAAGCAAAGCAGGATAAAGCTCGAGCCGCAGTTTTGGAGACTGCAGAAAAAGCAGCCGAGATTTTGAATACTGGACAAACAATTTTTGCTTCGGGATTGGACTCGACTCCGATCCGTGAACTTTTTTTGTTGACAGCGAAACCATTTCTTTACGTATTTAATTTAGATGATGATGAAATGACCGACCTCAGTTTGAAGCAATCGCTTTCTAAATTGGTAGCCCCGGCTGAGGCAGTTTTCTTAAATGCAAAATTGGAAGCTGATCTAACGGAATTAGACGAAGCAGAAGCGTTGGAACTTTTACAAACCGTTGGACAGGCGCAAAGCGGTATTGCTGTTCTTTCTCGCGTAGGTTTCGAAACCTTGGGTTTGCAGACTTATTTAACCGCCGGGCCAAAAGAAGCCCGAGCTTGGACTATCCGCCGCGGGGCTACTGCTCCTGAAGCGGCTGGGGTAATTCACACCGACTTCCAAAAGGGATTCATTAAAGCCGAAATCGTCAGTTTTGCGGATTTGGTAGAGGCCGGCTCAGTTTCAGAGGCCAAATCTCGGGGAAAAGTGCGGATGGAAGGCAAGGAATATGTGATGTCTGACGGAGATGTTGTTGAATTTCGATTCAATGTCTGACATTTATTGGTATATCTAATCTCGTGACTTCTCGGATTAGGTATGCATCTATCGATGATGCATTTGCCTTGCAAAACTTAATGGCTCAGACCTTTCCACTCGCTTGCCCTCCCGATGTTGCTAAGTCCGATATCCAAGTTCACTTGGCCCGACTTTGCTCTGCAGAAAATTTCAAGAGTTCTATCGCAGATGAGAAATCGGCAGTAATCGTTGCCTGCGATGGCTCAGAACTTTTGGGTTTCGCCCTGTTAATCTTCGCGGAAACCGAGAGTGCGGAAATTGCTGCATCCTTAACATCAGTTTCCAGTGCAGTTAAGTTAAGTCGCTTTTATGTTCATCCTAATTGGCATGGACAGGGTATCGCCCAGCAGCTAATGCAGCGTTCTTTTGAACTCGTTCATGAATTGGGTTGGTCTTCACTATGGCTAACGGTAAATAAGCAAAATGAGCGGGCAAATAAGTTCTATCAAAAGTGGGGCTTTGAAATAGTCGGCGAGAGCGATTTTATCCTCGGAGGCAGTGTGCAGAAGGATTTTGTCCGCGAACGCTTTTTCACTCGTTAAGTTTTCTCAATTAAGTCGCCGAAAAACCAGCCGACCAATGTTCTGGTCAGTAGAAAGCGCAGAATGAATTAGACTTGGGACGGTGACCCAAACCGCCTCGCGCTCCGACCTTCGTAATGTTGCCATCATCGCTCACGTTGACCATGGAAAAACAACGCTAGTTGATGCCATGCTTTGGCAATCGGGCGCTTTTTCGGCCCACCAAGATGTGACTGATCGGGTTATGGATTCCATGGATCTTGAGCGGGAAAAGGGAATCACTATCCTGGCCAAAAACACCGCTGTCCGGTACAACGGGCCAGCGGCACCGACTGGGGTAACACTTAACATCATTGATACTCCCGGTCACGCAGATTTTGGTGGCGAGGTTGAGCGCGGCCTGGAAATGGTAGATGGCGTGCTACTACTAGTAGATGCCAGCGAAGGACCCCTACCGCAAACCCGATTTGTTTTGCGCAAAGCCTTGGCCAAGAAACTCCCCGTAGTTTTAGTGATCAACAAGGTTGATCGAAGTGACGCACGAATCGCTGAAGTAGTCGATGAGACTTACGAACTATTTTTTGACTTGGATGCAACCGAAGAGCAAATTAACTTTCCAATTGTTTATGCGTCAGCAAAAGCAGGACGCGCTTCTCTGGCTCGGCCTGAAGATGGGGCGATGCCTGAGGAAGAAAACCTAGAGCCATTGTTTAGAACCTTGATTGAAACAGTTCCCGCTCCAACCTACAATCCAGAAGCCCCGTTACAAGCCCATGTTACGAACCTGGACTCCTCGCCATATCTTGGTCGCTTGGCCCTCTGTCGGGTTCACAATGGCAACATAAAAAAAGGACAGCAAGTCGCTTGGTGTAAATCTGATGGGACCATTGAGCGAGTGAAAGTTGTAGAACTACTCATGACTGAAGCATTAACGCGAGTTTCTGCCCAAAGTGCTGGTCCAGGCGACATCATTGCTGTTGCAGGTATGGAAAACATAACAATTGGCGAAACCTTAGCCGATCCTGAGAATCCAATTCCGCTGCCGATAATCACAGTGGACGAGCCGTCAATCTCCATGACAATCGGAATCAACACTTCGCCGCTTTCTGGTGAAACTGGCAGTAAAGTTACTGCTCGATTGCTTAAGACTCGACTCGATGCTGAACTTATCGGAAATGTCTCGCTACGAGTACTAGACACTGAACGACCAGATACTTGGGAAGTTCAGGGCCGCGGCGAACTGCAACTGGCGATACTTGTGGAGCTCATGCGCCGAGAGAAATATGAGCTAACAGTCGGTAAGCCACAGGTCGTTACGAGAGAGATAAACGGCAAACTTCACGAGCCAGTGGAACGCCTAACGATTGATGTACCCGAGGACTATGTAGGAGTTGTTACTCAACTGCTGGGTTTGCGTAAAGGTCGCTTGGAGCAAATGATCAACCACGGCACCGGCTGGGTGCGAATGGAGTATTTAGTTCCAGCACGAGGCTTAATTGGCTTTCGAACTGAATTTCTAACCGAGACGCGGGGCACTGGCCTACTGCATCACGTATTTGAGAAATACGAAGCCTGGTTTGGCGAGCTTAGAACTAGGCCAACGGGCTCGCTAGTCGCAGATCGCCGTGGCGCTGTGACTGCCTATGCCTGTTTTGGCTTGCAAGAGCGTGGAACGCTATTTGTCACCCCGACAACCGAGGTTTATGAAGGCATGGTTGTCGGCGAAAATGCCAGATCTGATGACATGGATGTAAATGTTGTGCGCGAAAAGAAGTTAACCAACGTACGTTCATCTACCGGAGATGAATTAGAAAGACTAATTCCAGCCAAGCAGTTAAGTCTGGAACAAGCTTTAGAGTTTTGTCGCGAAGACGAATGTGTAGAAGTCACCCCAAGTCACGTGCGCATCAGAAAAGTTCTGCTCACTAAGACTGATCGTGATCGGGCTCGGGCGAAGGCGAAGACACAAAATTCGTGAGGCTAAAAGTGTCGCCCAATCGTGGCCTCGGCGTATTGGTCGTGGTGATACTTGGCATTGTGCTCCTAGCTGGCTCAATTCCGACAAGTGTGGTTGAACCCAAACAGAATTCAGCTTTGGTAACTATTGTGGGCAAGGTAGCCGAGGATGGTGGCAATTTAGTCCTAGGCTCTAGTCAACTCTGTGATTCTTTTGATCCCGCCGAGAGCTTTGATGCCTGGTGTGCAGTTGTTTTTCGACTCTATTCCCGAAATGTAATGTCATTCAGCAGCAAGCCTGGGTTGGCCGGGTTTGAAACTCAGCCCGACTTGGCGGCAGCCACCCCGAGAGTACATTCAAGTAAAGCAATATGGACTTTTCAGATTCGAAAGAATGCTTTTTGGAATAGTGGAAAGCCAGTGACTGTAGCTGACATTCGCTACTCAATAGAACGACTTTTTTCGCCAGAGCATATTGGCGCCGTTAACTTCAACTACTTGTGCTTGTTAAGTTCCTGTCCCAAAGGCGTGCCGTCCTATCAAGGGCCAGGAATGAGGGGTGAAAAGCATCTTTACTCGATTCGGACTACAACCAAAGACACAATAACGTTCAAGCTCACAAGCCCAAATCCGAACTTCGACCGAGTACTGGCCTTGCCCCAATTTTCCGTGGTTGAAATGTCAAGAGATTTATATTTGAAGCGGAAAAAGCAGGCGTATCGAAATTTGCCGAGCTCGAGCGGACCGTTTGTCTTAAAGCTAGATGCGAAGCGCCAGCGCGCAGCATTTACTCGCAATAAATATTGGACTCAGGCATCAGATGCCATCCGTGCCCCACATGTAAAGACCATTAAGTGGCGGGTGATTTCCGATTCAAAATTGTTGACTAAGGCAACGTTGCGAAATCAGATAGATGTACGAATCGGTGAAGATTTTCAATTTGCTAACGCAGATTTGGCGGCCGCCAGCAAAAAATATGGAGCGCAAATTGACCAGCCATACACCGGGTTTACGAGCTTTCTCGCAGTTAGATCAAAATCAGCCCCGCTAAATCGCATCTCCTGCCGTCAAGCAATCTTTTATGCAATAGATAAGGAAGCAATTCAGCGCGTTAAAGGTGGAGAAACTAAGGCACAGATCGCCACTTCGCTATTACCGCCGCTAGTAGCTGGTTATGATGCCAGTTCTGACTCATACAACAGCGGTAGCAAGCCGACAGGCGACCTGATTGCAGCGGAGGCGGCACTAAAAAAGTGTGGTTATCCCGAGGGCTTCGAAGTATCGATGGCGTATCTGAATATCGGGATTGGGACCGAGATTTTTCGAAAAGTGCAATCAAGTTTGGCGCGTGTTGGGATAGTCCTGGCGCCGAAGAAATTTGATAATTACTCGAAATTTGTTTCGGTGACCCGAAGCGACGAGCAGTTGACCAATGAGGGCATTGCACTTGTTATTAGTGGAGCGCAGTCAATGATAAACAGCCCACTTGATTACTGGTCCAGTTTTGTAGATGGTCGATTTACAAAGCCTTACGACAATGAAAATTTGGCTGGACTTAGCGATGAGCAGATTAATGCTGCACTAGATGACATAGCAACAGGAAATAAGGATGCCAGAACATTAAGTGGACAGATAAATGATCAAGTCATGGAAAATGCCACTTATTTGCCAATCACTTACGACAAATTCCTGCTCTATCGCAGTCCACAGATTGCCGGGGTTTATGTGCAGCAAGCACTTGGGGGTCAGTACGACATTGTGAATGTCGGTTTAGTCAAGACAGCAAAAAAGTAATTCTGCCCAGACTGACACGACTTACTGAAGCAAAATAGCCAACCGCTAGGCTATTTATTGGAGGTAATCATGAAAGTAGCTATCTCTAAAAGATTCTGTGCGATTCTGGCATTTTTAATTGCTGTTAGTGTGCTGAGCTCTTGTGGACGCAGTCAACAATTGGTCCAAGGCACAAAAGGCGGCACATTACGAATCCTTTCCAGCACAAGCCACATCAATCACCTCGATCCCCAGCGCAACTATTCTCGCGAAGACCTGGCTTTTGCCAGTGGATTTTTGACTCGTACGCTCACTCAATATCGGGTAACTCCAGATGCGGCCAAAGCAGGTGAGTTGGTAGCAGACCTAGGAACAGATTTAGGTGTTCATTCTCAGGATGCAAAGAGTTGGACTTTCACGATCCGCGACGGCATCAAATGGCAGGACGGTTCAGTAGTCACCTGTGCTGATGTGAAATATGGGGTATCTCGTTCGTTTGCCACCAATGTCATTACTGGCGGTCCGTATTATGCAGTCGCAATGTTGGATATTCCGATCACCAAGGAAGGTACCTCCAAGTATCGCGGACCCTATGTGAAAGATGCCGCTGGCCAGCGACTATTCGATAAAGCTGTTGCCTGCGATGGAAATAAAATTACTTTTAATCTTGCGAACCCTTCACTTGATTTCAACTACATTGTTAGCCTGAGTGCATTTGCTCCTGTTCCCAAAGCGCGGGATAAGCGCGCTAAATATGATTTTGCCGTTCAGTCAACTGGGCCATACCAGATTAAGTCCTATGTGAAAAAATCAAAGCTAGTCCTGGTGCGTAATCCAAATTGGGACCCGCTTACCGATAGCATCCGCAGCGCATTTCCAGACCGCATCGAATATGAATTTTCAGTGCCACGCAATGTGATTGCAACTCGATTGATGAAATCAGCAGGTGCAGATGCATATGCAGTTTCCGCGGAGCCAATTTTGTCTTCAAAAGTTGGTGAGATCTTCAGTGACCAGCAGTTTGCGAAGCGCAGATTCAATGGACCATCTGGCTCCGTTAGTTACTATGCGATAAACACACTAAAAGTGCCAAACGAGTTACATCGAAAGGCGATTCAGGCTGCTTTCCCCCGAGAAGGAATTCGTAAAAATGCTGGCGGGTTATATTCGGGAGATTACGCTGATGGATTACTTAGCCCTTCGCTAGCGAAGGATTTCGCATCAACAAATCTATGGACTGGACTTCTTGGCGAAGCGATTGCTCCAACTGGAAATCCAGCACTGGCCAAGCAACTAATCACTAAATCTAGAGTTAAGTTTCCGAACCCGCTGATCTTGGACTATGTGAAATCGCCAGCCGCTGACCGAAATGTTGCAGCTGTAGTCTCGGCCTTGGCTAAAGCAGGAATCGTAGTTAAGCCGCGCGGTGTTTCAGCAACTGGCTATTACCAAAATGTATTGAATCTGAAGATTCAAGGCGGAATCACGCCCTTTGAGTGGACCGCAGATTGGCCAAATGCTTCAACAGTTTTACCTGATTTAGTTGGCGGCGGCGGCTTTGATTTGTCCCATTACACGGAAAAATCGTGGCTTGAAACTTTCGCTAACGTAGCCGCTAGTTCAGACCGTGGAGATCAAGCAAAGGGCTGGAAGTCGCTCAATAGCAAAGCGGTTGATTTAGGCCTAGTGGTTCCGGTTACTTTAAATTTGCAACAAAGATTGGTTGGTGCAAAAGTCCAAGGGGCATACCTATGGGCAGCCTATGACTCTTGGCCGTATGCAACTCTCTCAACTCAGTAATGCCCTTAGCCACCGCTGGCTTGGTTTGCTAGGTGGGCGTTAAAAAATTTGACCGAAGTAAGTGCGATGTTTTCGGAAACAACTTCTTGTGGCGTCATGTGCGTTACTCCAGATAGCGGTAATACGCTGTGCTCTCCTTTATTGGCGAGCAGGTGGCTGGAAAGTTGCAGAGTATGTGCAAAAACCACGTTATCGTCGGCCGTGCCGTGAACTAGAAGTAGCGGTCTGCGCAAATCCCTGGCCAACTCTAAAAGTGAGTTGCGTTGATAAACCTCGGGAACTTCGGTGGGGTTTCCTAGATATCGTTCGGTGTAGGCCGTGTCGTACAGTTGCCAGTCGGTAACTGGCGCGCCAGCCACAGCCGCATGGAATACCTCAGGACGAGCGAGCACGGCAAGTGCCGCCAGGTAGCCACCAAAGGACCAGCCAGTTATGCCGACTCGACTTGGATCTACATCGTTTGGAAATTTCATCACTAAGTCGGCAATCGCAGACTCTTGGTCGTCTAGGACCGGATTAATGAAATCGTGGAAAATTGCATGGTCCCACAGCGGACCGCGAGCAGGAGTACCACGATTATCGGCAATGACTACGCAGAATCCCTGATTAGCAAACCATTGGTCTTCAGCATAAACATTTGCCGCATCAAGAACTTGCGCTCCGTGTGGTCCACCGTATGGACGCAACAAGATTGGCAGCTTTTCGCTACCAAAGGTGTGATTCTCGGGGAACAGCACGGCAGTCTTGACTTTGTGCACTCCGGTTTCAAATATTTGAACCACTGGAGTCACAATTGGCTTTTCGGCAAGTGACTCAAATTGGTGAATCAATTCGTCATTGCGCCGTAACGTATAAGTTCGCTCATGTGTTGCAAGTCTGGATTGAGTAACTACTTGCCAAGTATCTGAGCCAACCAAAGTTTTTGGGGTTGCTGAAGCAACTCCATCGTTAGTTAGTTCAATTAACTCGCCTGACGGCTTTACTCGAACGAGTTTTCGTTGAGTCGAATTGTCGGTGGCAATTACATCTATAGCATCATCATTGACGGAAACAACGGACATAACCTGAAGGCCAGGGGGAGTAAGAGTTCGACTACCGACTTGCAGTTCACGAGTGTCCGTAATGCGACTGTCAATAACGGATACTATTTCTTCGCCGAGCCATTTCGGCTGACCGGGGATTACTTCAATAAACTCAGGATCGGAAACCACGTGCACCGTTTCAAGCCTGGTCCCAACTAGCGCATTAGAAACAAATTCAGTCTGCGCGCGATTTGCCACCGTAATTAGCGCAGGCTGGTTCTCTTGCCAACTCAGACTAATCAGATATTCGTAGGCCAACTTGTCCCAAGTAATCTCAAATTTGGTACCAGATAGTTCAAAGTAATGCAGTGAAATCTCAGCATTGTTCGAGCCAGCTTGTGGGTACCTTTGTTCACGCGGCGCAGATTCTGGATTGGCAGGATCGCTAATCCACCACGAGTTCACCGCTGAGTCATCAGTGCATTGGGCGATGACCGCATCGCTGGTCGGCGACCACCAGAGCCCCCGCATTCGTCCAAACTCTTCGGCAGCAATAAAGTCCGCCAAACCCCAGATGCGATTAGTGGATGTTTCCGCAGTGAGCGCCATTTCATCTGCTCCGGAAAAATCACAGAGCCGGATGTTTTGCCCATCTGACCAAATGATTCGAGTACCGTCAGGCGATACCTGCGGGTCAATGATTGGCCCTGTTACTTCAAGCTCAGTTAATTCCTCAGTTCCTACTAGACAGGTGAAGAGTTTGCCCGCCAATGCAAATGCTATTCGGCCCCCGCTGCTATCTGATGAGTAGCTCGTAATGCCACCAGTTGTCTCGCGCATCCGCTCACGCCTTGCACGCTCGGCTGCTGGAATATCCTCGGTATCGGCGAGAAGTTTTCTTGGGTCGGCGATTTTACGCTCTAGGTTCTTGTCTGTGTCGAATACCCACAAGGAGTTAACTGAGTCTCTGCCATGATCACTTCGCAAGAAAGTCACAAGTGAGGCATCGGAAAGAACATTAAAGAGTCTCGGGGTGCCTAATTGAAAATGTCTGGTGGCAGCCATTTGGCGTGGGAATGTTTCGGTCATCCTTAGATTTTGGCATGCGAAGCAATTAGGTGCATGTGATTGGGAAATTATTCTCGTAAAGTGGAGG
Organism: Actinomycetota bacterium; assembly: GCA_009923495.1. NCBI lineage: Bacteria > Bacillati > Actinomycetota > Actinomycetota bacterium. The sequence goes on along the minus strand of RFTJ01000003.1, from coordinate 36,409 downwards.
GGTGTCTGCAAACCAACGACTCCTTTTGGTCCATGCTCATCCTGACGATGAATCAATTGGTACAGGAGCAACAATGGCCAAGTATGTGGCAGCTGGAGCTCAAGTAACCCTCGTCACTTGTACTTTGGGCGATGAGGGTGAAATTCTGATTCCTGAACTAGCCCACCTTGCCGCACACGATCAAGACCAATTAGCCGGCCACCGGTTAGCGGAGCTGGCTGAAGCCATGGCATTTTTGGGCGTGACTGATTATCGAATTCTTGGCGGGATTGGTACCTATCGAGATAGCGGAATGATTGGTACCGAGCCAAATTCCCGGCCTGACTCATTTTGGCAAGCAGATTTGCTAGATGCAGCTAAGCACTTAGTTAAAGTAATCCGGGAAGTTAAGCCACAGGTGGTCGTTACCTACGACGATTTTGGCGGCTATGGACACCCTGATCATATTCAGGCTCATCGGGTTACGACGTATGCCGTTGCGTTAGCAGGAGTTGCAAGTTTTGCACCAGAACTTGGCTTACCCTGGCACATTTCAAAACTTTATTGGACCGCATTTCCAGTCAGTGTCATGAGAGCCGGGATTGAGGCACTGCGAGCCGCTGGTGAAGACACCGGCTTTGCCGCTCAGGATCCAGACGATGTGCCCTTCGCCTGCCCAGACGAATTCATCACAACCGTTATTGATGCCACTGAACATATTGAGCAAAAGTTTTCAGCACTGCGTGCACATGCGACTCAGATTAACGCCGAGTCTGGTTTCTTTGCACTCTCAAATAACTTGGGATCACAGGTTATGGGCTATGAGTATTATCGGCTGGCATTTGGCGAAATTGGTCCTATTGACGCAAGTGGCCATGAGACGGACTTGTTTTCGGGAATATTCGACGCATGAGGAAATTACTGATTTTTCTGGTTTGCGTGCCCCTTGGCTTCTTACTAGGAACTGTTGGCGCTTTCGTTCATGCCGACCGCATCAAGTTTGGACAGCACACCATTGCATACGGCGTGCTATTGGCCGTAGCGTTTATCGCAGTGAGTCAGCTTTGGGTTACTAGAGCATTCCAGAGTCGAATTGCGGCCGTGGCGATTGGCTTTGGCTGGATACTAGCCACTGCAGTTCTCGGTGCTGACCGGAGTGTGAATGAGGCGATCATTCTTGACTCTTGGTGGTCAAAAATCTACGTGCCAGGGATGGCGGTTGTGATCGGTATTATCTGTGCACTGCCACCCCTGCGTGGGCTTCCAGATTTGGAAGGTCTGCCTGAGCCATTTACCGAAGTGATGGAACGACAAGACTCACAAACAAAATCGGAGTCAGATTGATGAGTGAAATAGAACCGACCAAGTCCGGCAAATTTAAGTTTGTTGCCCTGGGTATGTTACTCGGCTTAGCCCTACTTTATGCCCTAGCTGTTGTCCATTTCACAGATCGAACTCCTTCGAAAACAACTGTTGCCGGCATCGACGTTAGCAAGATGTCAATCAAAGAGGCGCAGGCCAAACTCGCTCACGACATTGTTCCACTCCAAACTAAGGCGATAACAGTGGCCGTGAAAGCGCGTAAGTTCGACATCGATCCAGACAGTGCGGGCTTATCCGTGGATGTCCCAGCCACTATCTCGCAATTGGCTGGTCAGCCTTGGAATCCGCTTGAACTTTGGGCCAGAGTAGGCGGCTCAGTCGAAGCAACCCCAGTAGTTAAAGTTGATGATGAAAAATTGACTACCGCAGTAGCCGCCATTGCGGCGAAAGTAGACAATCCGCCGCGGGAACCAAAGATCATTTTTTATCAGGGCCGCGGGCAATTGGTTACCAGTAAGTCTGGTGAATTGCTGAATAAAGATTCAACTAAGCGTCTGCTGGTGAAAACATTTCCAACTTCACCAAACCCTTTGGTTTTACAGTTTGAGTTAGTCCAGCCGAAGGTTGCCGACATGGCCGCACAGGCGTATGTACCGAGAGCCGAAAATGAAGCCGCAAGTCCAATAACGGTGACAGTAGGCAAGCAAAAAGGGACTGTCTCGCCAAGCGATCTACGTCAAGCACTCACATATGAAGTTGTAAATGGAAAACTTATTCCGCAAATCGACGGATCGGTGTTAGTTGATTCGCTCGAATCGCAAATTACAGGTATCGGTGATACTGCAGTTGATGCCTACTTCAAAATCGTTGATGGCAAACCTGTTGTAGTGCCAGGCAAGTCCGGAACTGGAATTAATCCGGACAAAATTTCTCAGGCGGTGCTCTCAGTTATTGATAAGCCAGCACCAAGGAGTGTTGAACTTGAATTAGGGACTACCCAGCCTAAGTTCACAACGCAAGACGCAAAGGCACTAGGGATAAAGGAAAAGATCAGCAGCTTTACCCAGAATTTTCCTTACGCACAATATCGGGTGCAAAACATCGGCCAAGCTGCCAGGTACATGAACAACAAGATTGTGATGCCCGGAGAAATTTATTCAATGAACGAGACTGTTCTAGAGCGCACGCCGGAAAATGGATACACGATTGGCTACATCATCGGCCCCGGTGGTCAATTCCTCAAGGATTATGGTGGCGGGGTTTCGACGGCGACCACTGCTATGTGGACCGCTGCATTCTTTGGCAACATGGAGCGCGTTGAACAGCGAGCGCACTCAATTTGGATTCCCCGATATCGTGCTGGCTTGGAGGCAACAGTCTCATGGGGCTCACTAGATATGCGTTGGCGCAATACATCCGGCCACCCTGTCTTAATCAAAGCATCGATTACTAACTCTTCCGTGACGGTATCACTTTATGGCACAAAGACTTTTGACAAAGTTGAGGCGGTATCTGGCCCTTGGCGGAACGTGACCGGTTTTGGCACTATTAATAGCACCATTTCCGGCTGTGAATACCAAGGGGGACAATCGGGCTTCGACATCACCGTTACCCGAGTAGTAACTGTTGCTGGCAAGGTAACTAAGCGGGAACCGTTTACTACTCACTATTCCCCAGAACCTCGAGTAATCTGCGGCAAGCCGGCAACACCTACGCCCAAACCTTCACCGACTAATTCCTGACACTTGGGGGATGTCGGGCGTAAATGCTAATGCTTCGGTAGGTTATTACTAGCGAAAACTTCGTCCCAAACCGCCCTGGAGGATCATCATGACCTACGTCATCACACTACCTTGTGTCGATGTTAAAGATAAGGCCTGCATTGAAGAATGCCCTGTCGATTGCATTTACGAAGGCGATCGGATGATGTACATTCACCCCGACGAATGTGTCGACTGTGGAGCCTGCGAGCCTGTTTGTCCGACTGATGCGATTTACTATGAAGACGACGTTCCAGACGAGATGACCAAGTTCAAGCAGTTAAATGCTGATTTCTTTACAGTTCTTGGATCTCCTGGCGGTGCTGCCAAAACTGGTAAGACCAGCAATGATCCAGAATTTGTAGCAGAGCTCCCACCACAGGGATAAGTCAACTGTTAACTCCGCTTGCAAAAGGCTTACCAGATTTTCCCTGGGATCGAATTTCTGCTGCTGCCGCAATCGCGCGAAATCATCCGGATGGAATTATTGATCTCTCTATCGGCACGCCTGTTGACCCAACTCCCGAAGTAGTTATCAAGGCATTACAAGATCATGCAAATGCGCCCGGTTACCCAACGGCAGCAGGCAGTTTTGAACTTCGACAAGCGTGGACGGACTGGGCGCAGCGAGCGTTAGCGGTAACGGTTAGCCCTGCCGAAGTTTGTCCAACTATCGGCTCCAAGGAGATTGTTGCCTGGCTTCCAACAATTTTGGGCTTAGCGAAGTCACATACGGTAGCCATCCCACATTTGGCGTACCCAACTTATGCAGTTGGAGCACAAATTGCCGGGGCAAAGTACGTAACCTACGAATACCCGGAGCAGATACCAAATGATGTATCGCTAATTTGGATAAACTCTCCGGCAAACCCCACCGGCGAAGTGAAAACTGTAGAACACCTCAGGGCGGTTGTCGCACGAGCCCGCGAGATTGGGGCAGTTGTTATTAGTGACGAGTGTTACATCGAACTCGGTTGGGATGTTACCCCGATTTCAGTTTTGCATCCAGAAGTGATTGGCACTTCCAATGAATCTGTTTTGGCTGTTCACTCACTTTCCAAGCGGTCAAATTTAGCGGGGTATCGATCTGGTGCGGTACTAGGTGATAAATCGCTAATCGCGGACATCCTTGCATTGCGAAAACATGCTGGCATGTTGTTACCAAGCCCAATCCAAGCTGCCTCAATTGCCGCACTCTTAGATACCCAGCATGTACAGGCGCAGCGTGATGTCTATCACAATAGAAGAGAAGCATTGCGCGAAGCGGTAACCCCAGCTGGGCTCACGATTGAGCATTCAGAGGCCGGACTTTACCTCTGGGTGAGCGCCGGTAGACCATGTTTAGCGACTATTAATTCGCTTGCAGATGTTGGAATTTTGTGTGCGCCAGGAGACTTTTATGGCCCAGCGGGTGCAAATCATGTGCGGATGGCACTAACCGCAACTGATGAGCGAGTTGGCCAAGTAGCCCTGAGACTTAGTGGCTGGAAAAACTGACCTGCCGTTGGTAATCCACCTGCCGATGCTAGTAAGTTTGGGCGTATGCCTGACGCAATTTTGAATTTTGGCGACGCTCGGATTGAACTTCCAGAGGTCAAAGCTTCCGTTGGTTCAAACGGTTTAAATGTTAACAACTTGCTCAAGGAAACGGGCGATGTCGCCCTTGACTATGGGTTCATGAATACCGCCTCTTGCTCTTCAAGCATTACCTACATTGATGGCGATGAAGGAATCTTGCGCTATCGCGGATACCCCATTGAGCAGTTAGCCGAGCACAGCACTTTTATTGAGGTTTCTTATCTACTAATTTATGGCGAACTGCCAACCCCCGCCGAGCTAGCGGAATTTGAGTCGCAGATTTCCCGCCACACAATGGTGCACGAAGACTTGCGCAGGTTTTTTGGCGGGTTCCCGCGTGATGCCCATCCAATGCCAGTGCTCTCTAGTGCAGTGAGCGCATTGTCTACTTTTTATCAGGATTCTCTTGATCCATTTGATGCTCGCCAGGTCGAAATTTCAACTATTCGCCTGATGGCGAAGATGCCAACTCTTGCTGCATATGCACACAAGAAAACTGTCGGCCAGCCATTTGTTTACCCAGATAACAATTTGGGCTATGTACAAAATTTAATGAAGATGACTTTTGGTGTCCCGGCTGAAGAGTACGTGGTTGACGATGCCGTAGTAAAAGCGCTGGACATGCTCTTTATTCTCCACGCAGATCACGAGCAAAACTGCTCGACTTCTACGGTTCGGATGGTTGGCTCTTCCCAAGCAAACCTATTCGCTTCAGTTTCTGCCGGGATAAATGCACTATTCGGCCCTTTGCATGGTGGCGCTAATCAAGCTGTACTCGAAATGCTTCAGGAGATTAAAGACTCTGGTGAAAGTGTGCAGACATTCATCAAGAAAGTTAAGGATAAAGAGGCGGGTTCGCGACTGATGGGCTTTGGTCACCGCGTCTATAAGAATTATGACCCGCGCGCAGCAATCGTAAAGCGACATGCACACGAAATTTTGAATCGCCTTGGCGTCTCCGATCCACTTTTTGATATCGCTCGCGAACTTGAAGAGGCTGCGTTGGCAGATGAATTCTTCATTAGTCGCAGACTGTACCCGAATGTTGATTTCTACACTGGCCTCATTTACCGAGCCGTAGGTTTCCCAACTCGAATGTTTACTGTGTTATTTGCCCTGGGCCGATTGCCAGGTTGGATTGCGCAGTGGCATGAAATGATTAACGATCCAGCCACCAAGATTGGTCGACCAAGGCAAGTTTATGTTGGCTATGACGCTCGCGATTACCAGGAAATATCTAAGCGCTAGTTCGAATGTAGGGCAGAATTTAATCCGCCCCAAGAGCCTTCTTTTGCCACTGCTTCGAGGGCGCCAGTAATCGAATTTCGCCGGTACAGCAGGCCATTTGCACCCGAGAGTTCGCGTCCTTTGACTACTTGGCCGTCTGGCAAAGTGATTTTCGAGCCAGCTGTGATGTAGCAGCCAGATTCAATCAAGCAGTTATCACCAAGCGAAATCCCAACTCCAGCATTAGCGCCAACTAGGCAGTCCTTGCCGATTGTTATCATTTCTTTGCCACCACCAGAGAGCGTTCCCATGATGCTCGCACCACCGCCAATGTCTGAGCCATCTCCAACAACGACTCCTGCAGAAATACGACCTTCAACCATGCTCACGCCGAGTGTGCCTGCATTGAAATTAACAAAACCTTCGTGCATCACTGTTGTGCCTTCTGCCAGATGTGCTCCAAGTCGAACTCGGTCTGCATCCGCAATGCGAACTCCACTTGGGACCACATAATCAACCATCCTTGGAAATTTATCAACACTGAACACGGTTAAATGCAGACCTTTAGTGCGAGCGATGAACTGAGCTTCGGTTAACCGATCTATTGCCACTGGACCCAGCGATGTCCAAGCAACATTAGTTAACAAACCGAAAATTCCCTCAAGATTAATAGTGCGTGGGGCTTTGAGCCGATGCGAGAGTAAATGCAGGCGCAAATAGGCATCTGCTGCATCCACTGGCGCATTGTTCAGGTCGGAGATGATGGTGGTAATAACTTCACTGCGCACGCCACGCAACTGGTCTGTATCAATCGCTCGTTCCAAGCCAGTTACTGCAACCGGCAACGCACCAAGGGTGGGGTTTGGATACCAAACATCAAGTAATGTGCCACCCGAATATGTGGCAATTCCTACTGCGGCTGCACTTTCTTGCCCTGACATGCGACTCCTTTACGGTTGGCTATTAGCCAATAAAACCTCTACACCACTACGGTAGTCGTGTGGACACTTTGTTGCTAAACCTGCGTGCAGATGTCGCAGATATCACCGAGCAATTGGTCAATGTGCCGAGTATCTCAGGTGATGAGGCAACTTTGGCCGATGCTATCCAGGTCGAACTGGCAAATTGCGATTGGCTTGAAGTCAACCGAATCGCCAATACCGTTATCGCCAAGACAAATTTCGGTTTGCCTATGCGCGTTGTGTTAGCTGGTCATCTCGATACGGTCCCTGGCGCAAACAATACAACAGCAATGCGAATTTCTGCTGGCGGCGAATTGCCGACCGGCGAGGTTGTAGCCGAAGAAGTCATCTTTGGCCTAGGCAGCTGTGACATGAAAGCCGGCGTTGCCGTTGTACTTAAAACTGCGGTAACACTTCGCGATCCAAATGTTGACGTGACCTACATCTTTTACGAATGTGAAGAAGTTGAAGGTACCCGAAATGGACTTACGCTAGTTAGCAACACGGCACCTGAGTTGCTTGCTGCTGATGTTGCAGTTCTGCTTGAGCCATCGAATGCAGTTATTGAAGCTGGCTGCCAAGGGACACTTCGTGCCGAAATCACCACAAAAGGAATTCGTGCACATAGCGCTCGGTCATGGCATGGAAAAAATGCAATCCATGCCCTAGCCCCGGCACTTGAGATTTTGGCCAACTTTTCACCCGATCGCGTACTCATTGATGGACTTGAGTATCGCGAAGGGTTAAATGCGGTAGGTATCTGCGGTGGAGTTGCCGGTAATGTAATCCCAGACTCAGCTTCACTAACCGTTAACTACCGTTATGCACCGAGTGTTAGTGCTGAACAGGCCCAAGCCAGAATCACTAGTATTTTTGCCGGCTTTGATGTTGAAATCGTTGACAATGTGCCTGGTGCATTACCAGGACTGCGGGAACCAGCGCTGGCAAATTTACTTGCACAGGTTGGTGAAGATGTTTTGCCAAAGTTTGGTTGGACTGATGTTTCTAGATTCTCGCGCTTAGGGATTCCCGCAGTAAATTTAGGACCAGGTAACCCTAACTTGGCCCATAGTGCCAGTGAACATGTTCCAGTTAGCCAGATTCACCGCACTGCCGATTTGATTACTCAGTGGCTAACTAAATAACAGACTCAACTAGTCATTTACCACTAGCGTGGAACCATGAGTTCTAAAACTGGTAATAACGATGCACAACGCCAAGGTCCAGTCACTAGGCGCGGACATGCAAAACGCCGTGGCACGACAGATCAACGACTACTTGATAGTCATGGTCCCTCAGAATGGGTGCACGAGGATCCTTGGCGGGTAATGCGCATTCAATCTGAGTTTGTGAACGGGTTTGGTGCATTGGCAGATCTTGGACCAGCGTTCAGCATATTTGGCAGTGCTCGCACTCCTGCAAGTCATCCCGAGTATCAGCAAGCCGAAGAGTTGGCGCACAAACTTTCTAAAAAGGGCTATAGCGTTATTACTGGTGGCGGCCCTGGAATCATGGAAGCTGCCAATAAAGGTTGTATGGCCGGACCAGGCATTTCAGTTGGACTAGGAATCGAACTGCCGTTTGAGCAGGGCATGAACGAATATATTGAGCTGGGAATTGATTTCCGCTACTTCTTTGCCCGTAAAACAATGTTTATTAAATATGCACAAGGCTTCGTCGTTTTTCCTGGCGGATATGGAACTTTCGATGAATTGTTTGAAGCACTCACACTCGTACAAACTAAGAAAGTAACTTCCTTTCCAATTGTGTTGATGGGAACAAAGTACTGGGGTGCGATGGTGGATTGGCTGAAAGCCACTGTGGCCGCAGACAATAAAATTTCACCAGAAGATGTAGACATGTTGCACATCACCGATGACGTTGATGAGGCAATTAAGATTTTGGTTCAGGCCGAAGCCCGTCGTAAGGCTTTGGTTGACGAGTGGGGCGTTATCCGTGGCATTAGCGATGACGCACCTCCCGGAATTTTATAGACATGACACATCTTGAACTTCGGGTCGACATTCAAGCACCAGTAGATGAAGTATGGCGTGCCATAACAGAATGGAACCAACAAGGTAAGTGGATGCTGGCGACAAAAGTCGAATCACTAGATGGACAGGGTAGACATGTTGGCGCTCGGATCAAGGCGGTTACTGGTTTTGGGCCGCTTGGGATTCTGGACACTATGACTATCACCCATTGGGATCCACCTAATTACTGCGCCGTGCTGCATACTGGCAAAATTGTCCGTGGAACGGGCGAATTCCAGGTTAAACCAATCCATGATCAGGCTGCGACCTTCATTTGGGCTGAGGATCTGGATATTCCGCTTGGTTTATTGGGAAAAGTGGGATTTTTGCTAATTCGCCCGTTATTTCTGTTGGGAATAAAGCATTCTTTGGTTAAGTTTGCCAATTTGGTTGAACAGGGCAAAATTTAGGGATTTCTTTAGAGTCCAAATGTTTGGGATAATAAAGCATCACAAACTGTGCAATTTGAAAGAGGTCCTCTTATGGCCGCAATGAAACCTCGTACCGGCGACGGTCCGATGGAATGCCCTAAAGAAGGACGCAGCTACGTACTTCGCGTTCCACTTGAAGGTGGAGGGCGACTGGTCGTCGAACTAAATGCGCAAGAAGTTAAAGACTTAAGTGTTGTATTGGCAGACACTGTTTCTGGAATGCCAAAAACTCCAGCCAAAAAGAAGTAGATTCTATCGTCGCACCGCGACTAGCAAGCCATCACCCATTGGAATTAAAGATCCAACTAGTTCTTCATGCTTAGCCAACGAGTTAACTGCTGAGCGCACTGCCACGGTGTCAGCATCGCGTTGTGCCGGATCAGCGACTCGGTCGGACCAAAGCGCTCGGTCAACGATTAGCAATCCGCCTTGACGAAGCAAAGTCATAGCACTTTCGATGTTGGATTCTAATTCAGCTGGCTTTCCGGATATCAGTACGATGTCGTAAGCATATTCAGTTAATCGGTCAAGTACCTCACTAGCCCGACCGTTAATTAATCGAACTCGCTTTGCTGGAACTCCAGATTCTGCCAGCGCATCTTTAGCTATTAATTGATGTTCTGCTTCGCTGTCCACACTTGTCAATACTCCGTAGGGGTTCATTCCTTCGAGTAGCCACAAGGCAGATATACCTGCACCTGTTCCAATTTCAACCACATTTCGGGCATCTATTGCAGCGGCTAGCAGCCGAAGAACTGATCCAGCGCCGGAGCTAACTGCAGGGCACCCTATTTCGCTGGCTCGGACTCGGGCCTTGGAGCGCGGTTCATCTTCGCCAGCCCAGGCCTCTGCGAAGTCCCAAGATGCTTTATGAAGGGCTAGTACTCGTGGATCTGTTGGTGCCATGTAAGTAAGCGTACGACTCAGGTTTGAATTATGTGAAGATTGACCCACCAGTTACCGAACCCGTGTTGTCATGGGTAACAATTAGATAAGCAATGTGTTCGTTTTGAATTCAAGTAAGGACTTGCCCACATGACCGACAGTCATTCCGAGCCCGGTAACAGCCCAATTCCAGAAACTTCTGAATCAGGTGGTCAGCCAGTTGAGCAAAATGTTCAAGTTTTTGACCCAGTGAGCGATTCGTTACTGCGTTCAACGCCTACTCCTGCTGTACCTGGACCGACTTGGGTTTACCAGCCACCTGAAGTCAGCAGGCCAAAACGTTTTGGCCCACTATTAACTGCGGTAATTGTGGCGCTTGTTGCCGGCTTTTTAGCTGGAGCTGTTGGTTATGGATTTGCTAACAAGGTTTCCGGCAGTGCTGGCACAAGTTTGCAATTAACAACTGCACCAGGGGACACTTCACCGCGACCTAATGGCTCGATAGCAAAAATCGCCAGCGGAGTTTTGCCAGTTGTTGTCTCGATTGAAGTTACATCTTCGCAAGGAGGTGGAACGGGTTCGGGAATTATCATTGCCAGCACTGCCAGCTTGTCATATGTACTCACCAACAATCACGTCGTTGCTGGTGCTGGCACAGGTGCCGAAATCACCGTACAGTTGCAAAACCAAAAGTCGCTTCGCGCCAAGATTGTTGGCCGCGACCCATCCTATGATTTAGCGGTACTGAAACTTTCAGTCGGAAATTTGCCAATTGCAAGTTTGGGTAATTCTAATGATGTAGTAGTCGGCGACACCGCAATTGCAATTGGATCGCCACTAGGTCTGTCTGGAACGGTAACAAGTGGAATTATTTCTGCACTAGAACGCCCAGTAACTGCAGGTTCTAGCGGCGAATCCTCATTTATCAATGCAATCCAGACTGATGCGGCGATCAACCCAGGTAATTCGGGCGGACCATTGGTGAACGCTCGAGGTCAAGTAATTGGCGTTAACTCCGCAATTGCCACACTGGGAAGTGGCCTTGGGGGTGAATCTGGAAGTATCGGACTTGGCTTTGCTATTCCGATAAATGAGGCAAGACGGGTAGCAAATGAATTGATGCGAACTGGCACCTCAACTCATCCAGTTGTTGGAATCTCTGTAGATATGCGGTACTCAGGTGTTGGTGCTCGGGTCAGTGAAATTACCGCAGGCGGACCGGCTGAAAATACCGATTTAAAGCCTGGTGATGTGATCACTGCTATTGATGGCCAGAAGGTTAATGATGGCACCGAATTGATCGTAAAGATCCGCGCCCGTAATGCAGGCGATAAAGTGGTACTTAGCCGCCTAAACGATTCGGATGTCAGTGTAGTTTTAGGCTCACGTCGCTCAAATTAAGTTAAGAGGGCCTAAATGTTAGGTATCGGTTTTCCTGAATTACTTACTATCGCCATGATTGGTTTGATTATTTTCGGTCCTAATCGGTTACCGGAAATTGCGCGTAGTGCCGGGAAGGGAATTCGACTAACTCGCGAGTTCTTAGCCAAAGCTTTTGACTCTTTAGATGAAGAAGCCAAAACTATCACCAACTTTGCTAGTGAACTACAGAGCCTAACTCCACGCGGAATTGTTAGTCAGGTGTTTGCCCCAGAGCCAACCGCTCAGAAGGATTCGAAATCACCTAATCAGAATTTGCGTGCCGACTTTGACTCAGACGCAACTTAGGAAATTACATTCAGCTTGACGCCACTTAAGGTGCGAGGTCGGTCTGTTAACTTGCTGGCAATCTCAGCAAACTGCAATGCAACAGGTGAATCCGGCTTCTCAACAACTAGTGGTTGGCCAGCGTCGCCACCTTCACGAAGGCGCGGGTCGAAACTAACTTTGGCCAGTAACGGAACTTCGTAACCCAGATTTTCGGTTAAAGTTTTGGCTACAGTTTCTCCACCGCCACTTCCGAACAGTTCCATCGGCTCGTTGCAATGAGGGCAGATTATTGCCGACATATTCTCAATAACCCCAAAAACCTTTTGCTCAAAAGCAGGTGCGAGCATCCCCGAGCGAATAGCAACATCGGCGGCAGCAATTTGTGGCGTGGTCACCACGATTAACTCTGCGTGCGGTAAGAGTCGTGCCACGCTCATGGGTACGTCGCCAGTTCCTGGCGGCATGTCAAAAAGCAGCACATCTAATTCGCCCCAGTAGACGTCGGTTAAGAAAGCCTCTACATACTTGTGCAACATTGGTCCACGCGCCGCAATTGGTTCATGTCGGCCACCTGGCTTGAATGCCAACATAGACATAACGCTGATACCGTGTGCCCAAGTTGACCGTCACCGAAGATTTGCCAACGCCTCCTTTACCCGAAGCGATGGCATAAATTCGAGTCAGTGAATCTGGCCCAATAAATGGAATCACCTTTTTTGGACCTTGTAACAGAGTTCGCAATGCTTCGCGCTGTTCATCGCTCATGGGCTCCAAGGAAACCGAAACTTCGGATACCTCTGGGATTGCGCCAACCGCAGCTTGCACCGAACTAGTAATAGTTTCCTTCATCGGACAGGCAGCAATAGTTAGAAATACATCGACCTGAACTGATGAGCCCGTGATCTCAAATCCCTTTAGCATGCCGATTTCAGTAATTGGTCGACGAATTTCTGGATCAATAACGGTAGCTAGTGCAGCCTGCACCGCATCGCGCGAAATAGTCACAAAGTCATCCTTAGTGATTAGTTACTTGAAGGTGAGTCTTTGTCATGACCTCGAGCAAGGTCTTCCAACTCTTCTACAAGCGACTTTATCTCGCCACGAAGGTAATCGCGAGTCGCGAGTTCGCCGATTGCCATGCGCAGAGCGGCCACTTCACGAGTTAAGTAATCAGCATCAGCAAGTAGCCGCTCTGTTTGATCGCGGTCTTCTTGGAACTGCACTCGATCTCGATCCGCTTGGCGATTTTGGGCAAGCAAAATTAGGGGAGCAGCATATGAGGCCTGGAGTGAAAGTGCCAAGGTCAAAAATAGAAAAGGGAAAGGGTCAACCTGGAGTTCTTTTGGCGCAAAAATATTCCAAAGTAACCAAGCAGCAATTACTACAGTCATCCAGCCCAGGAATCGCCAAGAACCTAGAAACCGTGCCACTCGTTCACTTAGTCGGCCAGCAACCTCAGAATCAAGGCTGGGGCGAAGTGAACGAGAACGTTCTAATGGCTGATCTAGACGTGGTCCACGTCGTTCTTCGCGTGCCATAATCAGCCCTCCTCATCGTTCTCGTTTTCCCGCCAATCGTCAGGCAGCATGTGGTCAATTACGTCGTCAATGGTGACGGCACCTAACAAGTGTCCATTTTCGTCTACAACAGGCAGTGCAACCAAATTGTAAGTGGCAAAATAGCGAGCAACCTGGCCCAATGGGGCCTGTGGGCCAATAGGGACAAGGGAAGTATCCAAAATTGCAGAAACAAGTGTTGACGGTGCTTCGCGCAGTAAGCGTTGGACATGTGCCACGCCAATGTAGCGACCAGTAGGCGTTTCAATAGGTGGTCGCACCACATAAACCTGTGAGGCCACGGCAGGTGAAAGTTCTGGAGCACGAACCCGAGCTAAAGCCTCGGCTACGGTTGCATCGGCTGATAGCAATATTGGTTCGGTTGTCATCATGCCACCAGCACTGAAGTCATCGTAAGCAAGGAGGCGACGAAGGTCTTCGGCGTCTTCGGGCTCCATGGCTTCCAAAAATTCTTCGGCTCGCTCAGGTGGCAGTTCACTGAGCAAGTCGGCAGCATCGTCTGGATCCATTTCTTCCAAAACGTCAGTAGCTCGCTCCAAACCAAGTTCAGACATGATTTCCACTCGGTCATCCTCGGGGAGTTCCTCGACGACATCAGCAAGTAATTCCAGATCAAGTTTTGCAATTAACTCAAGTCGACGCTTCGGAGTTAAACCTTGAAGTATGTTTGCAATGTCAGCAGCGCGCATTTCGCCGATTGACTTTAGAAGTGAGTCCACACCCTGTTCAGCAACTTCAGCAAACAGACCAGTTACTTCATTCCAGTCCAGTGTGACGGTTGGTCCACGTCGGCCAAAGCCGCTTGCGCTTTTTCGAATAAAGAGACGGGATACGTGCCACTCATGTAGTCGATCAGAACTCATGGCAATGTCTTCGACTGTGACTTTTTCGCCAGAGCTTTTTAGTACAACTTTTTGATCTAGTAATTCGGCAATGACCAACTTCTCTTCATTGCGACGTTCAAACCTGCGCAAGTTAACCATGCCGCTGGTGACTACTGAGCCAGGATCCATGGCGGTGACGCGCGACATGGGCAAAAAGATTCGACGCCGTGGTGCGACCTCTACTACTAGTCCTAGGACATGCGGTGCCTTACCGTTATCGCGAGCGAGTACGACAATATCGCGGATTTTGCCCACCCGGTCACCGGCTGGATCAAAAACCGCTGTGCCAGCCAATCTGGCCAGATATACGCGGGTCTGAGTAATGGTCACCTGTGAAGATTACCTCAAAAATGGACTGCACTAGACTTTCCCTAGTAAACACAAGGGAGTTCGCGTGATTAGTGCGGGATCAGTGCTAGGCCGGTTAGTGCGCTCCTTGTGCCGAGTTTCGGTCTATGGCCGAGCCAATTTGGATGCATTAGAGCAGCCAGGCCCAGCACTCATTGTGGTAAATCACACCACCGTGGTAGACGTCATCGTAGTTTTGGGCACTTTGCACAACATGGGATTCACTTGTGATCTGCCGTGCGAAGACCAGTGCACACATCGGCGGCACATTAGACCAATTGGCACGTCGGATCTTTGGGAATATCCAGTTACGAAGCAGGCCTGCACCAATAGTGGAATTATCCCAGTTGACCAGCACGATGGTAGGGCTGCGTATCGCGCAGCACTGGAAGCCCTACGAAATGGCGAATGTGTACTCATTTATCCTGAGGGCGATGTAAAAGTTAATGAAGATGGTTCGCCGCGTGAATGGCGCCCAGGCGCAGCTGGTCTAGCCCGTTCAGCAGGAGTGACCGTATTGCCAATAGCGCACCACGATAGTCGCACTCTAGGTTCGGGCTCAGTCGCAAAAAGCATTTTATGGAGCTTCACTGGCGCACTTCGTGTGCCAATCATCCGAATGCGCGTCGGTAAGCCCATATTGCCGTTCACTTTGTCGCAGAAAAATCCGAAGGAAGTTAATGACCTGCTAGAAGCAGCCTTAAATAAGGCATGGCGGGAAGCAAGTTCGGGCGTCGTCTTTAATTAAGCAGAGTCAGCTGGTGGATTTGGCCGGCGGGTCCGCTTACGCTCTGGTCGCGGCGGTAGCCCGAGAGTGCGATTAATCATCTGCCAGCGAGCGGTATCTTGCCAATCCACCAAAGTGATTGCAACACCAGCATTACCAGCTCGACCTGTACGGCCAATGCGGTGAACGTAGGTTTTGTCATCTTCAGGGCATTCGTAGTTAATTACATGGGTTACGTCAGAGACATCGATGCCTCGCGCGGCTACATCAGTGGCCACCAAGACATCAACCTTGCCATTACGAAAAGCTCGGAGTGCTTGCTCGCGTGCACCTTGTCCAAGATCGCCATGGACTGAACCGACAGCAAATCCACGATTCGATAAATCTTCAGTTAGCGAACTAGCAACGCGCTTCGTTCGGCAAAAAATTATCGTCAATCCACGACCGGTTGCCTGCAGAACTCGGGCGACGAGCTCTGGCTTGTCCATTTGATGTGCCCGCCAAACATGTTGTTCAATTGCGTCAACAACTGATGATTCACTGGTGGGGTCTGTTGCCCTGATATGTGTGGGCTGTGACATGTACCTTCTGGCCAGAGAAACAATTTGACCGGGCATCGTTGCGGAGAACAACATCGTATGTCTAGTCGCTGGAATATTGCTCACCAAGTTTTCAACGTCTGGCAAAAATCCCATGTCCAACATTTCGTCGGCTTCGTCCAGAACCAGGACTCGTACCGACTTCAAATTTAAATGACGTTGTTTCATCAAATCAATTAAGCGTCCAGGGGTGCCAACAATGACATCAACCCCTTTTTCTAAGGCCGCAATTTGTGGTTCATACGCTTTGCCACCGTAGACACTCAAAATGTCGACATCAGAATTTGCTCCCGCTTGGGTTAGGTCGTCAGCAACTTGGATAGCCAGCTCGCGGGTGGGCACGATAACGAGTGCCAAAGGTGGTCGGCCAACATCAGCGGTCTTTTTAGCAATTACTTGGGTGAGAAGTGGAATGCCAAAGCCCAGAGTTTTGCCCGTTCCCGTCTTAGCCTGCCCAATCAGATCTTGACCAGCCAGGGCAATCGGAAGCGTCATTTCTTGGATCGGAAATGCCTCGATGATTCCGTGTTGGCCAAGTGCGGCACAGATTTCTGCTGGTACACCCAGCTGTGCGAAAGTTGAGATGGTAACTCCAAAGAAAATAATTGACCCGGAAATACCAGGGCTGACTCCAGCCTACCGCCGATTTAGCGTAACCTTGAGTTTCGTGAGCAATCCTGCACTTATTGATCTGCTAGGCGCCCTGGCTTATGGCGAGTTAGTCGCATTTGAACGCACCGCCAATGATGCAAAGTTTGCCCCAACCACTAGCGACAAGATTGCCCTCGGTCGGATGGCGGCCAGTGAGTATCGGCATTACGAAACAGTTTCTGCGCGGTTAATTGAATTAGGCGCTGACCCGATCGCTGCCATGGCACCATTTGTGCAACCTCTGACTGAATTTCACAACACGATGCAAACCAATAGTTGGCTTGAGGGACTCTTAAAGGCATACGTTACCGATGGAATTACTGCGGACTTCTATCGTGAGATCTCACCGTTTTTGGATGACCAGACCGTTCAAGTTGTCAATGAAGTGCTAACCGACATTGGTATTGCCGAATTTGCAGTCGATCACATTAAGCAAGCAATTTCCAAGGACCCGAAAGTTGCTGGAAAGTTAGCACTTTGGGGACGAAGATTAATGGGCGAAATGATTTCGCAAGGCGCATTGGTAGCTAATTCGCGCCCTGCGCTAGCCCAACTTTTTCAAGATCCACCAAACGATGTTGAGTTAGAGGTCGACAGCGTTTCTGCTTTACTGAGCCGACTCACTGTTGGTCACTCGCGTCGAATGGATGCGGTGGGTCTGGCTGCTTAATTAAGCAGTAGCAAAGCCAACCCGACCAGAACTTTGCGCGCCGATTTCAACAAAAGCAACCTTGTCGCCTGGAACGATAATGCGTCGACCTTTTTCGTCCACCAAAGTGAGTAATTCGCCGCTGTCAACTGCTTGGCTAACTAACTTGGCTACATCTTCAGGAGTTTGGTTGCTTTCCAAAACAACTTCTCGGCTTGCATTTTGTACATTGATTCGAATTTCCACAGCTATGCCAATCTCTCTAATGTCCTATGCCTTTATTATCGCCTGAAGACTGACCCAAACACTACATCTGGGTTCATTTGGCTGGGAACATAGTTATGCGAGAAACTGTTACCACTAGTAGTGCACAGCCAAGGGAGCATTCATGTCATTGCCACCGTTAGTTCAGCCAGCGGCCGAACTATCCGTTGACGAAGTTCGTCGATACAGTCGGCACATAATCATTCCGGATGTCGGAATGGATGGCCAAAAGCGTCTAAAGAACGCACGGGTTTTATGTATTGGAGCAGGGGGACTTGGTAGCCCAGCATTGATGTACTTGGCGGCAGCGGGTGTTGGCACAATCGGAATTGTCGAGTTCGATGTGGTTGATGAATCAAATTTGCAGCGTCAAATTATTCACGGCCAAAGTGATATCGGTCGCCCGAAGGCACAAAGTGCTGCAGCTAGTGTGCGAGAGATCAATCCACATGTTCAGGTGAACATTCATGAACTTCGGTTAGATTCGACAAATGTGCTCGATCTATTCAGTCAGTATGACTTGATTGTTGATGGCACAGACAATTTTGCTACCCGTTACCTGGTAAACGATGCCTGCGTATTACTAGGCAAACCATATGTTTGGGGTTCGATTTACCGATTTGATGGTCAAGCCAGCGTCTTTTGGGCTGACCATGGACCTTGTTACCGATGCTTGTATCCAGAGCCGCCACCCCCTGGCATGGTGCCATCTTGTGCCGAGGGTGGAGTGCTGGGAGTTCTTTGTGCGGCAATCGGATCTATTCAGGTTAATGAGGCCATTAAATTACTTGCAGGCATTGGTGAACCACTCGTTGGTTCGCTAATGGTTTATGACGCACTTGAAATGACATATCGGAAAATCAAGATGCGCAAGGATCCCGATTGTGCGATTTGTGGTACAAATCCAACTGTCACTGAATTGATTGACTACGAAGCATTTTGTGGGGCAGTTTCCGATGAAGCCGCGGCCGCGGTTGTAGATTCCACAATTAATGTAAAGCAGTTGGCTGAAATGCTTGGCGCACGCGAGCGTGGTGAACGTGATTTTGTTCTTATTGATGTGCGTGAGCCAAATGAATATGAGATTGTCAATATTCCTGGGGCAGTGCTCATTCCCAAGAATGAATTCCTGCTTGGCAACGCTCTAGCTGATTTGCCCCAAGACAAGCAAGTCGTGCTGCATTGCAAAGTTGGTGGTCGATCGGCCGAAGTGCTAGCCGTGGTTAAGGGTGCAGGTTTCGCTGACGCCATTCATGTTGGCGGCGGAATTTTGGCGTGGGTTAATCAGATCGAACCTGATAAGCCAACTTACTAATTTAGAGATCGCCTGATTTCTGCAGGCGGCCAAATGCTATCCAGCCAGGGATGGTTGGTAGCCAGAATGTCCATAGTCGAAACAGCAGTGTTGCCGATACGGCAATTTCTCCTTGGATGCCAGTGGCCGTTAATCCAGCCGCTATTGCGGCTTCAACTGCACCTAAGCCACCGGGTGTTGGCGCAGCCTGGGCGACCACGCTACTGCCTAAGTAAACAAGCGCCACCCCAGCAAATGAAACATTGGGCGAAAATGCATGTACACAAGCAACTAGGCACAAACAGTAACTCAGGTTTAGTAACAGAACACCACCAATACCTTGACCTAACTTTCTTGGGTGGTTTATCAATGAGGCAAGTCGCGGAACAACTTGGGCAATAATCGGCTTAACGCGACTGATGATTATCTTGCGAACCGAAGCCAGACTTAGTGCAACTGCAATTATTAGTACCAGGAATATAAACACGATGACTGCGGCCTTTGGTGGGGCAAATGACAAATCATTTGCCGTGCCCGCAGCAATTGCGGCTATCAGTAAGAGTCCGATGTGACTGAAAAAGGCCAGCACCTGTGCCACCGCAACACTGGCGCCGGCAAGTGCACTATTTATTCCCTGCTTGGTTAAGAATCTGACATTTACTGCAACAGACCCCAAAGTTGGTGGGGCCATTAGGGTGGCAAATGAAGCGGCCCATTGCGCTTGAAAAGTTTTCCAAAAGGATAACTTTTCTGGCGTAACTCCTGTTAATGAAAGTGTTGCAGCAAAATAAGTGGATACCGAAAGTCCAAGTCCAATTAAGAGCCATATCGGATTGGCATTGGCGACTAACTGATTTAAGTTCACCTGTGCCAATTGGGTTAGCAGAATATAACCAGCAATGGTGCCACCTGCAATTGTTAGCAAGCTCTTTGGCTTTATCCGCTCAATTTCGATTTGCTCGGACTTTGCCTCCGGAAACAAAGTTATTAATTGTTCGCGAATCTCAACAAGCAACTCGGCGTGATCTTTTAATTCATTACGAGTTTCAGTGGAAAAGGCCACCGCTTGAAGCGCGGGTAGTGCTCGGGCTAATTGCACATCACCCAGTACCATCCGACCAGCAGCCATAGCTCGCTGCGCACTCGAGCCCATGGCAAGTGTGCAAAAAGCTTCTGCTAAATCGATCCGCAGCAGCACATCGGAAGCAGCGATGACTCCATCCTCAAGACCGATTAGGTAAACCTTGCCGTCAGAGCCGAGCAAAAGATTGTCAGCGATTAAATTTCGATGAGCAATCCTGGCGGCCTGCAAATCGCGCACAATCTCCCATGCACCAACTAGTTCGGCATCTCCCATTGGCTTTGGTAAATCAGAAAAAGTACGACCTGGTATGTGATGAAAGGCCAAAACTGCTGCATCTGGTCCCACTTCGGCAACCGAAATCAAGTGCGGTGTATTAATGCCCGCAGTCGAAATTGCCCAACTATTCAAAGCGGTACGCTCTAGGCGCCTTCGCATCGAAGTGCTTGCACTGCCAACATCATCGCGCAATCGCAATGATCGATATGCGGCTGTAGCTAACCCTGCACCTTCTAAGTCGCGATCAAGGACAACCAAATCCAGCCGCTGGCCATCAGAAGTTGTTGCGTCATAGCGTCGGCCAGCATTTAGCACTTTGGCCGCGCGCAACAAAGTTAGCGGATGGCCAATTGTGCCCATTGTGGCCGCAATCTCATTGCCAGAAGGTCGGGTGGTATCCGTGCCGAGTATGTAACGAATTAATAGACCCACCGCCCAGCCAGTTAAAACTGAAACTGCTAATCCGGCGGCAGTTACACCACCGCTAATGATGTCACCAAGTCCGACTGAGAAAAGTACAATCAAACAAACAATCGACCATCTTGGTCGCGACATTAATCGCGAGACAGTGACCAAGGCTGCAAGTCCGCCGAGCAATGCGTTGAACGGAGTAGCGGTATTACGATTACCAAATCCGGCAAAAGCGGTAATTAACCGCATAGAACCAAATCGAGTTAGTGCCCAGGTACTTAGTGCCAATAAAAATATGGCAATCAACATGCCAGCTAGCGACTCCACGAGTTGGCGTCCGCGTTTGCGCAACATCAGATCAAGGGAAATGGCTGCTGGAAAAACAATTGCGCCAAAGCCACTAACGATGTTTGCTACCAAAATTATTGCGCCCGGCAGTTTGTTCGCGCCCTGGGTTATGTCTTGATCAATTCCGTTTGTAGTTTGGTGAGCGACATAGGCGAGTAGGCCAACACCAAAAATGGTCAGAACTACTGAGGCAAAGCGAGCTAGATCTGTGGGTCGACGCAACCGCCGATTGAGGACAGCTTCCTCAATCACCAGAGTCTGGCGCACTTTGCTAGACATCCCAATCCTCTTACTCGAATCCTTGTTCTCCAATCTTGCCCTGAATTAGCAACTATGTGAAAACATCCACGAATCCGAAGGAAAATTAACCAATTCTGAAAATTACAGGATAGGCACAAAAGTGTCAGTAACTCATGGTGAAATAGGGAGCAATGACTGACTTAATCCTTGACCGAACTAAACCTGAGCCATACCAAGCTAAACCACTAGACCCTGAACAATTGAAGGTGGTCGAACATCGTAAGGGTGCGATGCGAGTGCTGGCTGGCCCCGGCACTGGAAAAACGACAACCTTGGTTTCAGCAATGGCGGCTCGATTGACTGGTCCCGAAAAGTTAAATCCAGACAACGTACTAGGCCTAACTTTTGGCCGGCGAGCTGCGCTTGATTGGCGAGCAAAAGTAACTCTAGCTGTTGGTGGGGGCCTCATTCCGCAAGTGAGTACATTCCACTCATTTTGCTACGGTTTATTGCGAAAGTACCAACCTGAAGAAGCGGCTGACTCTGCACTACGATTACTTTCAGGTCCCGAACAGCAAGTTAGAGTGCGCGAATTATTTCTAGGTGCGCTATCCGACGGCACTCTTTCGTTACCCCTTGAACTCGAAGAGGCAGCACAAACTAAAGGACTCATCGAAGAGTTAAGGGCAGTAATGTCACGAACTCGATCTCACCTGATGGAACCGACCAATTTAGCTGCCTTAGGCAAGCAGGTTGGTCGACCGATGTGGGAACTAGTCGGCCAATTTTTTGAGACTTACTTACAGAGTATCGAGAGTGAAAACGCACTTGACTATGCCGAAGTGATTTTTCGTGCCGAAGAGCTACTTCGCAACAACCCTGACATCGCAACGAAAGTTCAGAGTCAATATCGTGCTATCTTCGTTGACGAATATCAAGACACTGACCCAGGCCAAGTAGCACTCTTAAAGTTGCTAGTGACAGCAGACACCACCTTGGTAGTAGTTGGTGATGTCGACCAAGCAATTTATGGCTTCCGTGGCGCGGATGAAACTGGAATTCGAGATTTCGTCGATCACTTTTCTGAAATTTACGGCAATAATATTGTTGCCAACATTTCACTTGCCACCTGCCGACGCTTTGGGGCTAACATCCGAAATGCGGCACAGGCAATCATCTCTGAGAATATTCCAGCCAAATTTAGTGTCGACCTAATTACCGCGCATCGCACACTCAACTGCCCAAGCGAAGGCGGGAAAATTGGCCTACTAACTTTTGACTCAGAAGGTGCACAAGCAGCCCACATCGCAAATCTAATTTCGCGAGCCAAGGCCAAAGAAAGTTTTAACTGGTCTGAAATTGCGGTAATCGTCAGGTCAGCAAGTAATTCAATTCCGGTAATCTACCGCGCATTGGTCGCCGCTGGAATTCCCGTTGAAGTTGCCGCCGACGAAATGCCACTACACCGTGATCCAGCAACAACGCCACTAATTCAATTTCTGGAAGTTATTGCCCGCCCAAGTCGCTTGACTCCTGATGTAGCTATCACACTTGCCACAGGTCCAATCGGCCAAATCGACTCAGTTGACTTACGCCGGTTTATGCATGCGCTACGCAAAGCGGACAAGTCTGCTGAAAAAGTTGCCCGACCATCAGGCCAATTACTCGTTTCTGTGATCAACGACTATCACGATCTGTTAGCAAATACGAACCCTCGGGATCAGAAAATTGTTGAAAAACTTTTTCAAATTGGAAAGTTGATTGATCAAGCTAGAGTTGCAAGCAAAAGTGGCTCCACCGCACATGAAATCTTGTGGCAGATTTGGCAGCACTCAGATTGGCCCGAGCGACTCTTACAAAAGGCGCTAGGTCATGGCAGCGAAGCGGCTCGGGCTAACCGAGATTTGGATGCCATCTGCTCATTATTTGATCAGGCCAATCGCTTTGTCGGACAAAATCGGGCGCTAGGTATCCATGTCTTTCTTGAAGAAATTCTGGCCCAAGAGATTCCAGCTGAAGCTCTGGCCGACAATCAGGTTCGCTCTGACAATGTCCGAATTCTGACCGCCCATCGCGCCAAAGGACTTGAATGGCCGCTGGTAATCGTAGCTGGGGTACAAGAGGATCTTTGGCCAGACCTGCGCCGGCGACAAACGCTGCTTCAAGCAGACCTCATTGGCAAAGACGAGCAACTTATGCCGACAACGACCAATGAAATTCTGGTCAGTGAGCGACGTTTATTTTATGTGGCACTTACTCGTGCCATGCAGCAAGTAATTGTTACTGCTGTATCAGAGGATCAAAAGGATGATGGCCAAGCGCCGTCAAGGTTTATGGACGAACTTCGCGCATCTGGGGCAGTAATTACCGAAGAGCGTTTGTCTGGCCGTCCAGAACGTGCACTTACACCTGACGGATTAGTCGCAGGTTTACGACGCATTTTGGCTAGCTCGGATTCATCGCCGGCACTTAAGCAAGCAGTTGCGGTGCGGTTAGCAAAATTAGCAAATTCCGGATTTTCGTCCTTACGCAGCGCAGATCCAGATAATTGGTGGGGGATTCTGCCACGAACTGAAAACTCAACCGTTAAGCCTCTTGAGCCGGTTTCACTTTCTACTTCGAAAGTCACATCAATTGAGGAATGTCCAGCAAGGTGGTTCTTAACTCGCGAAGTTTCTGCAGTTGCTGAAACTGCAAACCACTTGGTATTCGGAACAATTCTGCATTCAATTGCACAAGGTCTGCAACGCGGTGAAGTTTCCCCAGATATTTCAGCAATTAACAAAGAGCTCGAAAAAATCTGGCCAGCGATGCCTTACGAAGCACCTTGGATTGCCGACAGTGAATTGACCTCGGCCAAAGACGCTGCTGGGCGATTGTTGAATTGGTTTAAAGCAAATGCAGATGTTCGCAGTATTGCAGAATCTACTTTGGAGTACGCGACTACTTTCCAGGTAACCAACGAGTCTGGTCAAACTCGCGACATTTCAGTAGCAATCTCCGGATCTGCCGACCGAGTTCAATTCAATGCCAATGGTGTTGTGGTCTTTGACTACAAAACTGGCAAATCAAAAGCGACAAACATTGCCAAAAATTTGCAGTTGGCTCTCTATGCGTATCTGCTCGAGAACGGAACCTACTCCGAACAAGAACGCAAGCTAACGCTTGATGAAGGCGAAACTGTTGCTGCTGGAGCGCTAATCAACCTTCGGCTAGAAGATCCGGCAACGCCAGGGCTTCCGCTGGTTCAGCAGGTGGCCAATGGCACGCACGATAAGAAGAACGCTGTTCCCCTAGTTGAGCGGTTGGCCCAAGCTGGGGCAATCGTCTTAGACGAGCGCTACGAAGCAAGAGTAGAAAAGAAGATTTGTGACTATTGTGCAGTGCGCATGCTTTGCCCAGCCCAAAGCGAAGGACGGCAGGTGCTCTAATGAAAACTCCTAAAGAATTTGCTGAAGTATTTCACCTTGATACCTCAAAACCACCAATCGAACCCAGTGTCGAGCAGTGGGCTGCAATTACGGCTCCACTTGAACCCAGCATCATCATCGCTGGCGCGGGCACTGGCAAGACCACGACTATGGCTTCACGCATTAGTTACTTAATTGCGACTGGAACAGTTGCCCCAGAAAAAATCTTGGGACTCACATTTACCAAGAAGGCTGCCCGTGAATTAGCTCACGCGGTGCGAATTCGGGGTGGGCGAGCGCTCGAATATCGACTAGCAACTGTGCCCCTGAATAAGGAAGACCAAGTTGAGTTTGGCGAGCCAACTATTTCAACCTACAACTCATTTGGCGCTCGAATTTTAAAAGAGCATGGGTTGCGCATTGGTGTTGAACCAGATGCCCGACTACTAGTTGATTCCACTCGACACCAACTTGCCAAGCGAGTGGTTGCTCGTACAAAAGTTTCATTGACCGGCTTGGACTACACGAACATAAAAACATTGGTTAGTGCAGTACTTGATTTGGATGAAGAATGCTCGAATTATTTGGTAGATCCCCAGTCGGTAATTACTTACGATCAAAATCTGCTGAGCCGATTTACCGCAATTGCTGCTCCGACCGAAGAAGTCGAAAAAATCATTCAAGCTTCAAAGCGGCGTATTGCAGTTGCCCAAATCGTTGCTGAATTCCGGCAGGCAAAAATGGATGAAGGCATCATTGATTATTCGGATCAGATTCGCCTGGCTGCCCAGGTGGCTGTGAAATCTGATGAAGTGTGTCAGTTACTTCGGGCCCAATATGATGTGGTGTTACTTGATGAGTACCAAGACACTGCAGTGTCGCAAAAAATTCTACTCAATCGGCTCTTCGGCGATGGACACCCAGTGATGGCAGTCGGCGATCCATGTCAAGCAATTTATGGTTGGCGTGGCGCTGATGTTACAAACATTGAGAACTTTGTCACTGACTTCGCTAGAAAAAATGGGTCGCCTGCCACTAAGTACAATCTCTCGGTTAATCGACGCTCGGGCCAATTGATATTGGATGCGGCGAATTCACTTAGTTCTGGACTGCGGGCCATCCACACGGAAATCGTCGAACTGGTCGCAGGTGAAACTAATCCAGCCCCAGCAGAAATCCATACGGCAATTTTGGAAACGCACCCAGAAGAAGTCGAATGGATTTGCGATCAGGTTGCCGCGCAGGTGACTTCCGGAGTTCTACCAAAAGACATAGCGATCCTGTTGCGGGCGGCAAAGTACGGTCCAGGCTTTGTCGCTGGCCTGGAAAAACGGGGAATCCCAGTGCAAGTTGCGGATGCACAGGTGCTAGTTCACCTTCCGCAAGTGCGCGACGTCCTTTGTTATCTGGAGTTAATGGCACATCCAACCGCCAACACCGCACTCGTGCGTTTACTTGCAGGACCAAAGTGGCGGATCGGGGCACGTGACTTAGCCGTGCTTGGTCGCCACGCCCGCAGGCTTGCTGACTCTGATTACCAAGCGGAAAAAAACTTATCAATGGAACTGCAGCTCGAGCATGCAGTCGGCAGTACAGATTCAGCCGATCAAGTTTGCTTACTAGATGCCCTTGAGGAAGCAGGTCAATCAAACTATCCGTATTCGCTAGAAGCGCGCGAGCGAATGGGCGAACTTGCCGGGCAACTGCGTCGACTTAGGAGATTCGTTGGCGATTCAGCTATTGATGCAATAACTCGGATTATTCGCGAGACGGGTATTGGCGTGGAGGCATTGGCGAAGCAAACAGTGCTCGGCAAACCTGCAAGTGATCACCTTGGTGCATTGATTGATTTAGCTGGCGCTTTCCGCAGCTTAGACGGTGAAACTGACGTGTTTTCATTTTTGCGGTTCTTGGCCGATGGTGAACAGTTTGAAAACCTACCGAAGGGCGAACTCTCCCTAACCAATGATGCAGTTGTAGTAATGACCGCGCACAAATCAAAAGGTTTAGAATTTCCGGTTGTTGCAGTTCCATTACTTTCTAAACAGCAATTCCCGGGTTGGTATGACGGTCGCCATTGGATGAACAACGCCGACATCTTGCCCTTTGCGCTCAAGAAAGAGGAAATCACTGAGGCTCGCGTATTAGAACTTTTGTTGGCTGAAAATCCAGACAGCAAAGCAATGCAACCGTATAAGGACTATTTCAAAGAACTGCATACGTTAGATGAAACTAGATTGGCTTATGTTGCAGCAACTCGCGCCCAGAAAGTTTTACTAGCCTCCGGCTCACATTGGGGAACACCTACTAGTAAAACTGCATGGGGACCAACAGAGTTCTTACAGAAAATCGCCAAACATGCAACAACAAGCACGGGTAACGAGTTGCCAGCGACTGGCACCGGTAAGAATCCGCAACTTACGAATGCGATTGTGCCGACATGGCCAGCGCCAATCGAGGACGAGCAATTCCAATACCTGCAACAACTTGCCAATTTAGTGAAGAACGCTGATGACCAAATTACCGATATGCAGCTATCGGAATCAGAAGCTGAACTCATTTCGGCATTCGACAGCGACATTTCGGCACTTTTAGAGTTGTTACAGCAGGCTGAACAACAGACGAAATTAGTAAAATTGCCTGAGACGCTAACTGCCAGCCAGCTAGTCGCCCTACAAAAAGATGAAGCGGAATTTGTCCGAAGTCTAGTGCGGCCAATGCCCCGAAAGCCTGCGCCAGAAGCGGTCCGGGGCACCCAATTCCATAGTTGGGTTGAGGATTATTACGGATTGCGCCGTCAGGCAAACCTCGAAGAGGAACTAGCGGGCGCTGAAATGTCTATTTACGATGATGCCCTTCTGGCAAACCTGAAGACTGCATTCAAATCAGGCAAGTTTGGCCAGCGCATGCCGTATGACCTAGAGTTCCCATTCGCATTGATTGCTGGTGGTCGCCCGCTCATCGGCCGAATAGACGCCATTTTTGCAGGCACGGTCTCTGATCCAAAAGCAGATAAGTGGACGGTGATTGATTGGAAAACGGGAGCTCCTGGATCCGCCAACCCACTTCAGCTACACGCTTATCGGGCTGCCTGGGCTAGCCATATGCAGGTGCCACTAGAGAATGTTGAAGCTGCTTTTTATTATGTCGGTCACGACGAAATTGAAATAGTATCCGACTTTATGACGTTAGATCAGATTTCCGACCTAATTTAAATCTGGGTAATTAGCGCACAGTGATCACTGATCGACAGGGCCATTCGTTGGGAACCAAGTTTTGCTCGGCGCACGGTTTCAGAATCTAGTCCGTGACTGAGCAAGTGATCAAATTGAATTTTCGGATTAACAACCGGATAAGTTGCCAATTGCGCTAGCGACTGCCAACGCGTTAGCCGACTAGGGAGTTTGCCAATCAGATTAAAGTCGCCAAGCAATAGCGAAGGCAGCAGGCGCTTCTCCATAACTTTTGTGATGACGCGCAATTGTTTGACATTAAAACCGGGAACAAAACTTAGGTGGGTTGTGGCAATCGTCATCGGCCCCCGAGGTGTTTCAACTCGCGCAATAATGGCAACCCGTGGTTCATCGGCGACTTTCAACATCTGCCAACCTCTGTCACTTGGCACCATTAACGGTAAGGACAAGGCAGCGGCGTTAAACCGCAGTATTTCTACTTCGCTTATCGGATAACGGCTAGCCAAACCGTTTCCGTAATGGGGCAGGTCTGCGTCAGAGTCAGTATGGTGATGATGCACTGAAGAGTCATCTGCAGGTTCCCAAGCTTCGCCTGGTGTTCCGTGAACCGCAGGTGCAAAAACCCAATAGGGAAGCTCCAGGCCTTGGGCAATGTCTTGCAACTGATGCACATGATTACTGCGCGGTTGCGCTCGATCAACCTCTTGCACACCAATTATGTCGGCTCGAATAAGTCGTGCTTGGGCCACTAAATCGGCTTCTTGTCCGGCACCTAGAATCGGCGTTGCATGAAGCAGGTTCCAAGTGGCAATGCGCATGCTAATCAGCCTACGGTGATGCACAATTACTCGCAGAACCTTAGGTTAGAAGCGTGGGACTTATTCCAGATTTGCCGTTGGCCAGATTTACTGTTGATCGGGCAAGTCAATTGCGCTCTGATTCTGATTGGCTTGTCAACTTATGGCAAAGCGAATCCACGCGTGCCCTCTACATCAGCCAAGGAAGAGTTCCAGTTACCGAAGAGTTGTCGTTGGTACTGGTGCAAACCCATGAATTAACATCGCCTGCCGAAGAAACAGTATTACTGCTAGGAACCGACACCAACCACGCTTATTTGGCAGTGGCGATTGCTGAGCCAACTGCCATTGCTCCGCTGTGGGTTTCGTTACGCGATGTTGGAGCGCAGCTTTCCCCGCGAGATGTTGGGCTGGCAATTACTGCAACAGCATTGGCTACTTGGCATGAAACCCACCAATACTGTGTGCGCTGTGGTATTAAAACTGCGCTTAGTGACGCTGGCTGGTCACGAAGCTGCCCAAATAGCTGCGTAACTCACTTCCCGAGAACTGAACCAGCCATCATTGTTTCAATCGAAGACAAACAAGAACGAATCTTGCTTGGGCGTAGAACGAATTGGCCAGAAACTTGGTTTTCAACGTTAGCGGGCTTTGTTGAAGCAGGAGAATCTTGTGAGGCTGCGGTTATCCGCGAAGTTCGTGAAGAATCTGGTGTAGAAGTCGATGTTAAATCTTTGCAGTACCTGGGAAGTCAGCCCTGGCCATTTCCAGCCTCGTTAATGCTGGGGTATCGAGTCTTGGCAACGACGGATGAATTGAAACCAGATGGCGATGAAATTGCGGAACTGCGCTGGTTTACCCGCACCGAGCTGCGAGAGTTATGTGAAGTTGGGGCCTTGAAGTTACCGAATCCGGCAGCCATTTCCTGGCACTTGATTGAACATTGGTTCGGTCAGCCGCTAGCAAAGGAATGGACGCGAGGGTAAATGAGTTGGAAAACGAAAGAGACGGAGATGTCATGTCAACTCAATTAACGATGTACAGCACGCCTTGGTGTGGCTACTGTCAGCGATTAAAGGCACAACTTGGTCGTGCCGGCATTCCCTTTACTGAAATCGACATTGAGCAGGATCCAGCATCTGCTGAATTTGTGATGAGTGTAAATGGTGGAAATCAGACAGTGCCGACTGTGGTTTATCCAGATGGCCAAGCAGTCACTAATCCAAGTCTGGCTCAAGTCAAGGAAAAACTGGGTCTAACTGACTAATAGCCAGCCAACTCACTGCTCCCTGACGTATCTTGCAACAATAGGGCAGTGTCCAAATTCCTTAGCCCCTTAGACTCACAGCAGCGTTTGGCTGCTGAGTGTGTAAGCGGACCCGTGGTGATACTCGCTGGCGCAGGTACTGGCAAAACTTTGACCATTACCAACCGTCTCGCCCATGCAATTTCCAGTGCTGTTGTTGACGCAAGTCAGACCCTAACTGTCACATTTACTAATAGAGCCGCTGGCGAATTGCGCAGCCGGCTCAACAATTTGGGGATTGGCAGTGCACAAGTAAGAACTTTTCACAGTGCTGCGCTTCGACAGCTGCGCTTCTTTTATCCGCAAGTTTTTACAAATCAAATGCCAACTTTGGTACCTGCGAAAATTCAGTATGTTAAAAAAGCTGCAGAGCTGTGTCACACCGACTCCGATCCTGATGCTCTGCGGGATTTGGCCGGTGAAATCGAATGGGCAAAGGTAAACCTAATTTCCCCAGACTCGTATCGCCAGCAAGCTACTGAGTTGAATCGTAAAGTGGGTCACGGATTTTCACCTGACCAGGTCGCACAAGTTTACGAAACCTACCTTCAGGTTCTTGATGATTCCATGTGTATGGACTTTGAAGATGTCTTGCTAACCACGACTGCCATTTTGGCTAACTACCCAGAACTCGCAGCACAAGTCAGATCGCAATATCGATATTTCACGGTTGATGAATTTCAGGATGTAAGTCCAGTGCAATTTGAACTTCTATCGCTCTGGCTGGGCAATCGTGATGACATTTGCGTGGTTGGTGACCCGGCCCAAACAATTTATGAATTTACTGGAGCGTCAGCCCAATACCTAGAGAATTTTAAGGAACATTTCCCTAGAGCGACCACTTTCGAATTGACGCAGTCATATCGAAGCTCTCCCGAAATAATTTCGGTCGCTAATCAGGCATTGTCGGCGATGCCAAAACAGAATTTGCAACTAAGTACGAAGCTCCCGCCCGCCAAGCAGGTGGCAATTGATGCGTTTACTGATGATCAGACCGAGGCAACGCAGATTGCTCTAAGCATTAAAACTTTAATCGCCAGTGGATTAGCTCCGAAAAATATTGCAATCATTTATCGGATGAATAACCAATCAGAAACTTTTGAAACTGCCTTAAGTAATGCAGACATTCCCTTCACTATCCGCGGTTCCTCTAGATATTTTGAACGTCCCGAAATCAAGTCAGCGATTTTGCATTTGCGAGCAAGTTTGCAGACCGAAGTGGATAGAGAATTGAACTATCAGGTACGCGATGTAGTTAGTGCCCTAGGCTGGGCGCCCAAGGCACCTGAAGCTGGACAAGCCGCGCAGGCGACTTGGGAGTCATTAAATACGCTTGTTACTTTGGCAGATGAATTTGCACAGGACCGGCCAGATGCACTCTTGCCTGAATTCATCGCCTTGCTAGATCAACGCAACGAGTATGACCATGATCCGGTGGCAAACGCCGTCACACTAGCGCCGATTCACGCGGTTAAAGGTTTGGAATGGGAAGCGGTCTTTGTCGCGGGATTGAGTGAGGGATTGGTCCCAATTTCCTATGCGACTACTCCAGAGTTGATTGATCAAGAACGAAGGCTGTTCTACGTGGCTATTACTCGCGCAAAGACACACTTGCAGTTGTCTTGGGCCAAGTCTCGCTCGCAGTATGTAGCAGCACACAGAGTGCCCTCGCGTTTCCTGCTTGACCTAGAAAATTAGCCAGCTTTATCCCACTGGCACCCACAGGCTAGGTGCGCAGATATGGGGGAGAATTCTGAAGTCAGACTCGGCCAAGCCATCGAGTAAATTCCAGATTCAGATTCCTCTGGATTAGCCAGCCAGTCGATGGTCAGTTCAACAATCAAATGCGCAACATGCAAGATTAGTCGTGCACTTGCTAAATCCGGGCCACTTCGCCCAATTAGCTGAGAACTCAGCAGTGGCCAGCAGTGGTCTAAATCAGTTAAGCGACAGTGGTAACACCGAACGCAGGCAGTGCTTCCCGGTGTCAAAACCGTGGAGACTAAGGCGCCTTCAGCGCCAGTGCTAGCAACTAAGTAGGGTTGGCCACCAGCCATCAATTCATCAGCAATATTTGAGGCAAACCAAGGAGTTCTCCCAATCGGTTCGGGGCACAATATTGCCAACCTTCGGCTTACTGGTTTGTGCGGCCGGAGCATTCGCGGCCAACTTCCTCGAATAGTTCGTTCTAAAAGTAGTAGTGCAGTGTGATCCCGCCGCATACCTACATCAATTCGGCTCGGACCCCAAGCAGTAATGTCTGCAAGACCTACCGGGCGGCTATCAATTATCCGAATATTTGCAATACCCGTCTCGGCTAGCAAAATCGCAACGGTGGTACCAAGGCGACCTGCGCCTTTAATGACGATTTCGATGTCTTGTAAATTTTCGACAATTGATTCACCAGACCTTTGGGTTAAAAAGCCGTTCTCTAGTAATCGAGCCAACAATGAACGGATTGAGGTAAGGTCAAAGCCTTCTGCTTGTGCCAAGCTCAGCAACTCTGAAACAGGTTTAGTGCCGGAGCAATTTTCAATTAGAAAGTCGGCCGCAGCAGCACTTGCAAGTATTCGTGTCTGGGGATTAACTCCGAATTGCACTTCATCGCGCGATCGCCAAAGCACTTGAATTCCAGTTGTAAAAATCGGATAAGTCATGGCAACTATCGTGCCTACTTAAGATGTCTGTTCGTAAAAACTTTCCACATACTATTTGACTTGGAATTTACTGGCCAGCTTGGCGCAAAATGCGCACCGCTCAAGTAAAACTTGCGCAGTAAATCAGTCATACGCCCGATACCTCCAAAGATTTTTCTATCCACATTTCCACGGGGAAAAATACACGGTATTTCGGCATAAATACGGAATGCTCCACAATGTAGTTCACATGTTATGCACGCAAAATCCCCAGATATCGAATAGGTTTCCCCAGTACTTCCACAGCCTTATCCACATACCTGAATGATTTTTCACCTGTTTCGCTTGTTCTTGAAGTTGGTAAGCCCTAGATTTCAATGCGTTGGAGCTCTCGAGATAACGAGCCAACGTTCGCAAGGGGAAGGCGAACGAGTGGCACGCGCCTCGGGAGCTCCTACTTTTATGTCAGTTGATGCTCTACCGTTACTTAAATGGATCAGCACTCAGAGGTATCGCTCTTTGATTTTATTGATGATGAAACTTGCGCTTCTGAAACAATTGAAAGTGAACTAGAAATTTCGGTATCCGAGTTTGAGGTTGAAATTCAGCGAAGTAAACGTCGACGTAAAACCAGTTCTGCCTATCGACGGGGCGGAAAAATCATTGTTCAGGTCCCCGCCAGACTTTCACAACGTGAAGTGGATGCTACGGTTGCCGAGCTAGTAAGGCGAATAGAGAAACAGGAGCAGGTTGCTGTCGATCCAAAGCTACTGATGGAGCGTGCAAAGTATCTTGTCGACATTTACTTAGGTGAAGACATCATTGGCAACCATCGAGTCCCAGTCACCTTGAAGTGGGTGACAAATCAAAATTCTCGTTGGGGCTCCTGCACGCCAGCCACAGGAGTAATTCGGCTCTCACATCGCCTGATTAGCATGCCACAGTATGTGCAAGACGCTGTAATTTTTCATGAATTAATTCACTTAGTCGTCATCTCGCATAATGCCGACTTTTATCGGCTCTTGAACAAGCTTCCACATCTTGAAAAAGCCAACGCCTACCTTGATGGCTATTCTCATGCATTGACCGAGAAAAGTTAGTCAGAATCTTCCGCTGATTTTTGTTCGTCGATCCAGTTTTGTAAATCGGTCATTAGATCATGACTTTGATTTGCCAGGTATACATCAATGTCTTCTAGGTCAGTCGAAGTCGGAAGCAAGTCAGGGTGCGACCAAATTTTGTCACGCTCTGCTAAACCGATTCGCTCGGTTAGCGTTTGCCAGATAACCGCAGCTTCTCTGATCTTGCGTGGCCTTATTTCAAGACCAATTATTCCCTCAAAGAACTTCTCGGCTGGCCCGCCTGCAGCACGCCGGCGGCGCAGTGTTTCAGCTAATGCTCCGCTGCTCGGTAAACGATTACCAACAGCCTCGGTCACTACAGTTGCCACCCAACTTTCGATTAGGGCAAGCAAAAGTTCAAGTCGCTCAAGGGCGGCAATTTGTTCCGGAGTCCGTGACTGAACAAACAGATCGCCACTAAGTGCTGCATTTACTGCATCCATATCTGTTGGATCTATTTCGGATAGCGCTTGCTCGATGACACTAGTATCAATCTGAACGCCAGATGAATAATCAGACATTGCTGACTGAATATGGGATTGCAACCAGGGCGCTGCGGTAAATAAGCGCTGGTGGGCAAGTTCACGCAAGGCTAAGAAAATCAAGGTGTCGGACAATTCAAGATTCAAACCCGAGTTGAATTCCTTCACATTGGCCGCTATGTAACTCGGATGTTTTGACTTGGTAAGGGGAATTCCTACATCAGTGCCGCTGAGGACTTTTGTGGCCATTACGCCCAAACCATGGCCAAATTGATTGCCAAACAAAGTGGCACCCATTGATTTAGCCAAATCCATTATTGGACCAATTAACTTGCCAAGTTCACCCGAGTTAAGCAGTTGCTCCATCTGGCTAGCAATCTCAGGCGGTAACTCTGCCATCACTTCTGGCGGGATGGCCAATGACTCGGTATCTAGCTCGGCTGGGATGATGGTTGCCATTGCCTGAGTCAGACCTTGTGCTACTGGATTTACCAGACTTTGCCAAGCTAATAAAGTTTGCGCAATCCATTGTCCGCGCGTTAGCACTTCGCACTTTTCACCACCGCTGGGTAGTGAAGTTGCTTCATTGAGCCATAAGTCAGCTAAATCACTAGCACTAAGCGCAGCCTGCTTGAAGTCTGAGTCAACCGCTGGATCGCCAGCATCGTGCAACACCGCTGAACTGGTTTGTTCAACCGCTTTCCAGTTGACTGGCCCCGAATCTGCTTTATCCGAGTTCTGCATCAGCTGCGACAAATTTTCAAAGAATTTTGCCAAATCCTCACTGTTACTTTCGCCAGGCGAGAAACCAAAGGGAATAGACAATGAGCATCACCTTAAATCTTGCGAAAAATAACCGATTGCTATCTAAGCGTAAGTTACCCAGTGACCCAAATACTCAATCTAAGTACGCTACTGGCGAATTTTGGACTCTTGAATACCGTACGCTGGGAGGATAATGCCCAAACTAAAGGGGAGAACAGTGCCAAAACGCCGCCTGGTAAGCCTGTCTTTTCTCCTGGTTGCGCTAGGCGTTGCCGCGCTTTTTCAGCCAATCCCATATGTTTTAGAGCGGCCAGGGCCACTCTTTAACACCTTAGGATCTATCGATGGCAAACAGCTCGTCGCCATTTCCGGAACCCAGACTTACCCAACTGGTGGTGAACTGAACATGACTACGGTTTCGGTTTACGGGGGGCCAGAGGAAGGGATTGACCTTTTCCAAGCCATCCAGGGCTGGCTTGACCCTGAAATAAGTGTCACACCACGCGAAGCAATTTATCCTGATTGGCTTACCGAAGACGAAGACCAACAAATGAGCGTTGCGGACTTCAGCGAGTCGCAGAATAGCGCTACCGCTGCTGCCTTGGATTATCTTGGCTTACCGATTAAAAGCCAGATTTTCGTTGGCTCCGTTTCAATCGATTTTCCAGCTGATGGAAAATTAGAGCCAGGCGATGTTTTGCTCGCGATAAATGGGCGTGAAGTGACAACGGCAAAACAGGCTGTGACCTTAATTCGCTCAGGCAAAGTTGGCCAAGTTATCTCACTATCTTTATTGCGTAATGGACTTACCAAAGTGGTGAAAATTCGTTCTGTGCAGCACCCGGAACTTAAGAACACTCCATACATAGGGATCGGAGTTGACACAAAGTTTGAGTCCGATTTCAAAATTGATTTTGAAGTTTCTAATGTCGGAGGACCAAGTGGCGGGATGATGTTCGCATTATCAATAATCGATAAGTTAACTCCAGGTTTTCTTAGCGGTGGAAAAATAATTGCGGGTACCGGAACTATCGACTCAGATGGTCAAGTTGGTGCGATTGGTGGAATCGTCCAGAAAATTTCAGCTTCCTCTTCACACGGTGCAAAATTATTCCTGGCTCCGAGGGAAAATTGCTCGGATTTGGTCGGCCACATTCCCGAGAATTTAGTGGTGACACCAGTTTCCACATTAACTGAAGCCGTAACCGCTCTGACTGATTTTAAAAATGGGAAAAAGTTGCCAAGCTGTCCCGCAGCCAATTAGGAAGTAGGAATGCAATGAAAGAAATAACGGTTAGCGAACTCAACAAAATATTGGGCGAAGTGGAATTGATAGATGTTCGTGAACCAGATGAATATCTGGATGGGCATGTGCCAGGTGCAAAGCTGATTCCGCTCGGAACTGTTCCAGTTCGAACTTCCGAACTTGATAAAGGCAAAACGCAGTATGTCATCTGC